>DATHBQ010000022.1:0-8733 GCA_035296105.1 Propionibacteriaceae bacterium
GAGCGCTTCACCAACAACTTCGGCGAGAGTCCCGATGTCCACATCCCACGGGTCTACTGGGACACCACCACCTCCCGGGTGCTGACCCTGGAACGCATCACCGGCATCAAGGTGGACGACACCGACGCACTGGTGAAGGCCCGGGTCAACCGCCGGTCGCTGGCCACCAAGGCGGCGCGGGTGGCGGTCCGGATGGTCTTCGAGCACGGCTTCTTCCACGCCGACCCCCATCCCGGCAACCTGTTCATCGAGCGGGGCGGCCGCATCGGTCTGATCGACTTCGGGATGGTCGGGGAGATCGACGACGCTCTCCGGCACCAGCTCGCCGCGCTGTTGGCCGCGCTGACCGGACACGATGTGGAGCGGCTGGCCAAGGCGCTGCTGGACCTATCCGTGGTCAAGCGACCCATCGACCGGGATCAGTTCCGGACAGACCTGTTGCTGTTCATGTCGCTGTACCGTGGCCGCCGCCTCGGCGAGGTCAACGTCGCGAAGCTCGCGTCGCAGCTGCTCGCCCTGCTCCGCAAGCACCGACTGCAGCTGCCGCAGCAGGTGGCCTCGCTGCTGCGGTTCTTCCTGATGGTGGAGGGGATGGGCGTACGCCTGGACCCGGAGTTCAACCTCGGCGAGTTCCTCGGACCGTACGCCCGGCAGCTGGTGCTGGACCGGTTCACGCCGGAGGCGCTACTTCGCCAGCTGATGACCTCCGGCCAGGACGCCGCCGCCATCGCGGTCGACCTGCCCGACAAGGTCCGGCGCGTGTTCGACCTGCTGGACGCCCCCGGGGTGGCCGTCCGTCTCGAGGCAGACGAGTTCGAGCCGTATGTGAGCCGGCTGGAACGCGTGGGGGACCGGATGGTCGCCGGGATCGTGGCCGCCGCCTTCATTCGGGGCATCGCCGAGCTGGCGGCCGCGGACAAGGAACGCTGGGGGCGGTGGGGAGGGCCACTGATGGGCGTCGGCCTGGGCATGTCCGGGGCCCTCGGCACATACCTCGGCTGGACCGCCCGGCGGATGAAGCGCCGACCGCGCCGCTGACCACGGGAGGCCTCTTGCGTCGTTCGTAAGGAACCCTTACGATTACCATTAGTTAGGTTCCCTTACAAAGACGGAGGAGATCCCATGCCCGACCTGGCCGGCGTCGACCGAAGCGCCCGCACCGGACTACCGCACTGGGAGACGATTCCGGCGGACCTGCCGGCCGCGATCGTCAAGATCAAGACCGCCCTTCGCGAAAGCATCGCCGCCTCCGGCCGCTCGGTCGAGGAGGTCGTGGCCGAGGTGGAGGACTTCCTGCGCGGCGAGATCGCCGACATCCGGGCGACCCGGGAGCGTGGCGAGGATGTGTGGCCGGTCTTCGACTACGGCGACATCGCCGCGGGGTCGGTCAGCGCCGGGGCGCTCGCCCAGCTCAAGCGCCGAGGTTGCGCGGTGGTCCGTGGGCACTTCCCGCGCGACCTCGCCGAGCAGTGGGACCGCGACATCGTGGAGTACGTCGACTCCAACCACTTCTTCGAGAACTACGCCGGTCCGGCCGACGACTTCTTCGGCGACCTGGAGGCCTCCAAGCCGGAGATCTACCCGATCTACTGGTCAAGCGCGCAGATGGAGGCGCGCCAGCACCCGCGGATGGCCACGGTGCAGTCGTTCCTGAACACGCAGTGGATCTCCGAGACCGACGGACACCGCTGGTTCGACCCCGATCGCGACTCGCTCTACCCGGACCGGATCCGGCGTCGCCCGCCGGGCGCCGACTCGGGCGGGCTCGGCACCCACATGGACCCCGGCACCCTCGACCTGTGGATGACGGAGGGCTACCAGCAGACCTTCCGGCACCTGTTCAACGGGAACTTCGCGGCGTACGACCCTTGGGATGCCTCCTACCGCACCGAGGCTCGGCAATACCCGGGCTCCACCATGTGCTCGGCGTTCCGGACCTTCCAGGGCTGGACCGCGCTGAGCGAGATGCGCAACGACCAGGGCGTGCTGCACACGGTGCCGATCCCCAAGGCGATGGCGTACATGATGCTGCGACCGCTGCTGTCCGACATTCCCGAGGACAACATGTGCGGGGTGAAGCCGAACCGCACCTTCCCGATGACCAAGAAGTGGCACGGGATCCTGACCGAGGCCGTCTCACCGATCCCCGACGTCCAGCCGGGTGACTCGGTCTGGTGGCACTGCGACATGATCCACTCGGTGGCGCCGGTCAAGGACCAGCAGGGCTGGGGCAACGTCATGTACATCCCGGCGGCGCCCTGGTGCAGCAAGAACGAGAGCTACGCCGGGGTGGTTCGCGAGGCGTTCCTCTCCGGCCGGAGCCCCTCCGACTTCCCGCAGGAGGACTACGAGGCGTCGTGGCCCAACCGGTTCTCGCTCGCTCAGCTCAACGAGATCGGCCGGCGGGGGCTCGGTCTGGTCTAGTGGCCGTCCCCCTGGCTCGACAACGAGCAGACTGACCCAGGTGACGATCACCACGAGCGAGCCCGAGCGGCCGACCGCAGACATGCTGCGTCGGCTGACCGACCGGCGGGTGTTCGAGCAGCTGCTGTCCGTCGACAGCCTGACCCGGGCGGAGATCGCGGCCCGGACCGGCATCTCCAAGCCGACCATCTCCGAGAGCGTGCGGCGGCTGACCGATGCCGGTCTGGTGGTCGAGAGCGGGCGTCAGGTCGGCAGCCGGGGCCGGGCCGGGACCTACTATCGGCTCGGCACCGACGAGACCGCAGCGCTGGCGGTCTCCATCGGGCCTGACGGGGTCGTCGCCGACACGTTCGACCTGAAGGACCGGCCAGTGGCCCACGCCGAGCGGCCGGTCCGGGCACCGGTCGAGGGGGCCGACCTGCGCCCGATCCTGTTGGCGACCGTCGCGGCGGTCCGCGAGCAGACGGAGGGAGCCATCCGCAGCTGCGTGGTCAGCATGGCCGGACCGGTCAACCGGTGGACGGGTCAGCTGGCCGCCTCGGCGTACTCGCCGTTCCTGGTCGGCGCCTTCGCTCCGCGGGAGATCCTGCGAAACATGGCGCCGGCGGTCGAGGTGGACAACGACGTCAACTGGGCCGCACTGGCCGAGCGGACGCGGGGCAACGCCACGGATCTCGACGACTTCACGCTGTGCTACCTCGGTGAGGGCATCGGCGGAGCGGTGGTGATCGACGGGTCCGTCGTCCGCGGACATCGCGGTCTCGCCGGTGAGCTCGCCCACGCCCGGACGACCGGGCCCGGCGGACACAGCCGAACGCTGTTCGAGTGCTTCGCCGCCTGGGAGCTCCTGGTGCCGGGCTCCGAGGCGATCGATGTCGGCCGGGTCCGCGCAACTCTCGAAAGTCGGTCCGCCGCCGACCGGCGCCGGGCCGGCGAGATCGCCGGAGCCGTGGCCGGCGTGATCGGCTCGGTCGTCGCCCTGCTGGACCCGCAGGGCGTCCTCGTCGGCGGGCCGTGGGGCAGTGCGAGTGGCTTCCTTGACCTGCTCGCCGAACGACTGGACTCAGGGGCCGACGCGAGCCTGGTGCTGCGGCCGACCGCGCTCAGCGAGGCGCCCTATCGCACCGGCATCCGGATCCGGGCCGTGGCCGCGGCCCGCCAGGCCGTGGCCGACGACTTCTAGGTCTTCGGTGCGTCGACCGGTTGCCGTCGCCATCCGGTCGTCGATGAACCCGGCGATCGCGCCGATGGCGATCACGCAGGACACCATCTCGACCGTCTCCTCCACCGTGGTGCCGATCCAGTAGTAGATCAGCCGGTCGGCGTTGCGCAGGGTGCCGTTGATCGCCTCCACCCCGAGCGCGCCGGCCAGGTAGCAGATCAGGGCCAGCAGCAGCCAACGCCGCGTACGCCGGGGCAGCCCACGGCCCACCGCGACCAGCGCGACGAACAACGCGGCGCCGATGACCACGCCCGGTACCAGCCAGGCGAACGTCGGGACCCGGATCCCGGCCTCGACGACCGGCTGGCCCATCCGCTCGTGCAGGGCCACGGTCTCGTCGAGGCTGAGGACGAACCCGGTTACCGCAACGGTCAGCCAGGCCCGACGGGCCGCCCGCTCGATCTCGAAGGCGCGGGCCACCAGCGCTCCGAACCCGATCGTCATCAGCAGGGCGCCGTTCCACCAGGCCGGCAGGTTCGCCTCGCCGTTGATGTTGACCAGAGCGCGGATACGCGGGATCCGGGTCACGGAGTCATGGACGATCAGGACGATGCCGAACACCAGCACCAGGGCGAACGTCACCGCCAGCAGGGCAACCACGAGCTGTGTCGGTCGGCGCGACAACAATGTCGAGGCCGGTCGAGCCACGAAGATCTCCCATCATCCCCGACCCTGGTCACAGCTCAACCTCAGGGGTGGGCTCACCGTAACGCAAGCCGACTGTTGACGCGACCGACCACACGGCTTGGCGTTGCCGACATTGGATAGGAAGGAAATATGGACTATCGCTACCTCGGCAACTCCGGCTTCAAGATCTCCGAGATCTGCTACGGCAACTGGCTGACCCACGGCTCGCAGGTGGAGAACGAGCAGGCCCACTCGTGCGTACGTGCCGCGCTCGACGCGGGCATCACCACCTTCGACACCGCCGACGTCTACGCCAACACCAAGGCGGAGACCGTGCTCGGCGAGGCCCTCAAAGGCGAGCGGCGCGAGTCGCTGGAGATCATGACCAAGGTCTTCGGGCCGATCGGGCCGAAGGGCCCCAACGACCTCGGCCTGTCCCGCAAGCACATCATGGAGGCCGCCGACGGCTCGCTGCGGCGCCTGCAGACCGACCACATCGACGTCTACCAGGCGCACCGCTACGACTACTTCACCCCGCTGGAGGAGACCATGCAGGCCTTCGCCGACCTGGTTCGGATGGGGAAGGTGACCTACATCGGGGTGAGCGAGTGGACCGCCGACCAGCTGCGGGACGGGCACGCCCTGGCCAAGGATCTGGGAATTCAGCTGATCTCCAACCAGCCCCAGTACTCCATGCTGTGGCGCGTGATCGAGGGGGAGGTCGTGCCTGCCTCGGAGGAGCTCGGTATCTCCCAGGTCGTGTGGTCGCCCATCGCCCAGGGTGTGCTGACCGGGAAGTACCGGCCGGGCGAGCAGCCGCCCGAGGGCTCCCGGGCCACCGACGACAAGGGCGGGGCCGACATGATCGCCCAATGGATGAGCGACGACGTGCTGACCCGGGTCCAGGAGCTCCAGCCCCTGGCCGAGGAGGTCGGGCTGTCGATGGCCGCGCTGGCCGTCGCCTGGGTGCTACAGAACGACAACGTGGCCACCGCGATCATCGGAGCCTCCAAGCCGGAGCAGGTCCACGACAACGCCGCCGCCGCCGGCGTGAAGCTCCCGGAGGACCTGCTCAAGCGGATCGACGAGATCCTCGACCCGGTGATCGAGCGCGACCCGGCCAAGACGCTGGAGAGCTCGCCGAAGGAGCGCGAGGCCTGATCGGCCGTCCGGACGAGCGAGCTAGGGCCGGCGCTGCCGCAGCAGTCGGCCCAGCTCGCTGATCCCGCGGACCAGCCGGTCGTCCGGCACTCCGGAGAAGCTCAGCCGGGCGTGGTTCGGCTCCTGCTGCACCGGGAAGAAGGTGGCGCCGGGCACGTACGCGATCCTGGCCTCGGGTAGCAGGGTCTCGGCCATGAAGGCGGCGGCGTCGAAGCCGTCGGGGAGGGTCAGCCAGACGAACAGCCCGCCGTCCGGCTCGGTGAACTGCACGTCGTCGGGGAACGTCTTCGCCATGGTGGCGAGCATCAGGTCGCGCTTGTGCCGGTAGACCGGGATCGCCCGGGCGATGTGGACGTCGATGTCGTAGCGGGTCAGGTAGTCCGAGGTCGCCGACATGTTGAGCGTGCTGTTCTGGGTGTCCGCGGCGAGCTTGAGCAAGGCGAGCTTCTCGAGGATCTCGGGACTGGCCATCGCCCAGCCGAGCCGCATTCCGGGCGCGAGGATCTTGGAGAAGCTGCCCAGGTGCAGCACCCGGCCCTGCGTGTCCAGGCTCTTCAGCGTCGGCAGCGGCGCGCCGGCGTAGCGCAGGGCCCGGTAGGGCGTGTCCTCCACGACCAACAGGCCGTACGCGTTGGCCAGCTCGATCAGCCGGTGCCGGCGCGGCAGGCTCAGGGTGACACCGGTCGGGTTCTGGAAGTCGGGGACGGTGTAGAGCATCTTCGCGTCGGGGTGGGCCTCGAGCACCTCCGCGAGGTGGTCGGTGTCCATGCCGCCGGCATCGGTCCGGACCGGGGCGTACGCGGGCTCGGTGGGGGCGAACGCGATGAGCGCCCCGAGGAACGTCGGGTTCTCGGTGATGACCACGTCGCCGGCGTCGACGACCAGCTTGGCGGCCAGGTCGAGGCCCTGCTGACCTCCCTGGATGATCAGCACGTCGTCGGCGGTGCAGGCGATGCCGTCCCGGGTGAGTCGCTCCGCGACCTGGGCGCGCAGGTGGGGCAGGCCGTTGGAGGCGGTGTACTGCAGGGCGATCGCGCACTCCGGGGTGAGCAGGCGGGTGTAGACCTCCTGCAGCTCGTGCACCGGGAACAGCGCCGGGTCGGGATAGCCGCCGCCGAAGGAGATGACCTGCGGATCGGCGCCCAGCCGCAGCAGCTCGCGGATGGCCGACGGCTGCACGCCGGTCATCCGGCGGGCGAACCCGACGGTCGGGTGCTCGGTCGGCGTCTCGGCGGTCACGAGAAGGCGAGCCGGCTGTCGCGGCCGGCCTCGGTCGCGGCGAGGTGCTCGTCGTAGTTCAGGTGGTCGAACAGCGACGTCCCGCCTGCGATGGCGGCCTGCAGCGCCACCTCCCGGCGCTGGATCTTCTCGGCGCCCTCGAGCACCGCGTCCAACTCCTCGGCGCTGGCCAGGACGATCCCGTCGTCGTCGCCGAGGACAAGGTCGCCGGGGCGTACCTCGACGCCGCCGAGGGCGATCGGCACCTGGATGACCGGCCCGCCACGCGCCGGGCAGGCGGTTGGCGCGACACCGCGGGCGTACACCGGGAGGTCGAGCCCGGCCAGGGTGCGACTGTCCCGGCACCGCCCGTCGATAACGATCCCGGCCACGCCGCGACGGAGCGCCTCGGTGGCGAACAGCTCACCGGCGACGGCGTGCTGCTCGTTGCCCGCCACCACGAGGACGTCGCCGGGTCCGGACTGGCGCAGCCCGGCCAGCATGGGCATCAGGTCGTCATGGGCGTCCACGGTCAGTGCCCGGCCGACCATTCGCAGCCCGGGCCGGACCGGCCGGAGGGCGGCCGGCAGCACCCGCAGACGGCCGCCGCCCGCGTCGGCCAGGGAGGTGGTGTCGATCCCGGCCAGCCGCTCGAGGTGGTGGGCGTCAGCGGGCTGCGTCGACATGCTCGCACCCTAGTCGTGACCGCCTGCCGTCCCGCGCCCGAGCCTAAGCCTATGGACCGTCCCGATGCGCCCTGAGCCTGTCGAAGGGCCTTCGACAGGCTCAGCCGCATGACGCCCACTGTCGCCGGTAACCTGTGGCGGCGAGGGCGCTGCGGATGCGGTTGTTGATCAGTGGTCGGCGTTGTCGGTCGATCCAGCAGGGTCGCCGCCAGTCGGGTAGCCCGTCGGGGTTGAGAGTGCAGTCCCACATCGGGCTCTGTGACGAGGCGATGATCGCGCTGCAGGCGCTGGACCTGTAAGAAGCGGTCCCGCCGGCTCGTAGTCGGTGAGGCCTACCCCTTCAACTGCCAAAAAACGATGAGCCCGACGTACACCGTCGGGGCTTCGTCATAGGTCAGGCTTCTGGATTTAGCGGCACCAGGCGAACAGTTCGGGGTTGGTCTTGTGGAGCTTCACCACCTGGCCGAGCGAGAGGTAGCTGCCCGTGGGCAGGGTGGTGAAGATCGGCCCGGTGGTCGGGTTGGCCAGGGTGCTGTAATCAACCTTCTTCTGGGCCGCGGCCTGCAGCAGACCAAGGTCCTTGAGGGTGCTGATGCCGGCCTGGATGCAGGCAGCCCCCTCGTTGCGGGGGGCGGCCGAGGCGGGCGAGGCCACGGCCAAGGTGGCGGCCAGACCGACGGCGACCGCACCGGCTCCGGCGACAAGCTTTCGCATGCGAGACTCCTTGTTTTGTTGGGGGTCTCGACGGTGTTCCTCGGCCCCCGCCGACATCCGATCCCTGCAGGCAGCACCGCCGGCTCCGGTTTGAAACCGACGGTGCCATAGCACCACACCAGCCTGACTCTGGCATGCGTGGCACCTGATGAGGCGGTTACCCACCGCTTTCCATCGCACACCTCCGGTGCGAGGTGAATGTTTCAAACCTCAACCACTGGCGGAGTGGAGAAAGTTAGCTACTGCTATGACTCCACCTGTTGGACGTTGCCGCCCTCGATGTAGCAACTGCGGCTCGACCCCCGAGTTCTATATCGCCATACCACTCCGAATGCAGGTTCGAAAACAACACGAAGTGCCTAGTCGGCGGCAGTTTTGACAGCAAGGTTGGCATGACGGGCACCTGCCTCAGGTTGCTTGCAACCCGTACCTTGGTACGGGTTTACAGTGGTGGACATGGAGATCACCGACGTCACGCAGGTGCCGGAGGCATGCAGGCTGCCGACCGTGCAGCGACCGCTGCGGCTGGCGGAGTTCGACCGCCTGTTCATCACGGCCACGGCGGCCGACCGACTCAGCCTTGGGCGGGTCAGGATCGCCCTCCCCTCGAGCCCGGAGGTCGCGGCCCAGGCGGCCGAGCTTGCCGTCCGCGAGACGCAGTGCTGCTCGTTCTTCACCTTC
>DATHBQ010000023.1:0-2721 GCA_035296105.1 Propionibacteriaceae bacterium
CGCGCTGGATTTCGACCCGGACGTCGTCCCCGACCGGAGACGGCCACGGAGGAGCGGTCAGTGATCCCCCGGGCAGGCCCAGGAGCCGCGGTAGCGTCTGGACCAGTAGCGGGACGAACGGCGCCTTCGTAGCCGAACCGGGTAAGCCGGCTGGTCGGGATCGCCGCGCCCGAGTGCTGCGGCTAGGGCAGCATGCGGTGCTCCTCGCCGGTGCGCCATTCCAGCACGACGATGGTGGCGTCGTCTTGGAGCTGGTCGGCCTGGTGGACCAGCAGCCGGCGCATGAGCCGCCGCACCATCTCCGGGGCCGGATCCCCGGCGGCCACGGCGGCGGCGATGAAGTCGGCCAGCCGCTGTTCGCCGAAGAACTCCCCGTCCGGGGAGCGGGCCTCGGTGATGCCGTCGGTGTAGAGCAGCAGGCGGTCGCCGGGCTCCAGCCGGGTCTCGCAGTAATCGGGTTTGGCCTCTTGCAGGCCCAGCGGCCGGTGGGGTGGGCAGGGCGGCGGTCGGACGAGGGCGGATCCGCGCAGGATCAGTGGTGCCGGATGCCCGGCGTTGATCCAGCGCAGCCGCCCGGTGTCCAGGTCCAGGCGGGCGAGGGTGGCGGTGGCGAACTGGCTGGCGCCGAACTGGCCGGCGATCGCCGCGTTGACCTGCTGGGCGATGTCGGGCAGGTCGAGCAGTGTGCGCCGGGCGTGCCGGTAGGCGCCAACGGCGACGCTGGCCAACACGGCCGCGGGCAGTCCGTGGCCGAGGGAATCGAGGATCAGCAGGTCGGCCGTGTCGCCGATGACGGCGTAGTCGAAGGTGTCTCCGCCGATGTCGTAGGCCGGTTCCAGGCCGCCGGTAATGATGACCCGCTCGGTGCCGAAGGTCAACGGCGGCAGCAGTCCCCACTGGATCTCTGCGGCGAGGCTGAAGGTCCTGCGGCGCCGCAGCCGAGTGAAGACATCGCCGTAGGCGCCGTGGGTCACGATCAGCTCGGCGACCAGCGAGATCAACGCCCGGAAGTCCTCTTCGAGGTCGGTGTCCGGCTCGGCGGGCAGTACTAGCTCGACCACGCCGAGGCGCTCCACGCCATCGAGCAGCGGCAGCCACAACCGATAGGAGCCGCCCGTGGCCGTGCTGGTGACCACCTCGGCCCGGCGAAACGCCGCCCGGCCATGGTGGCCTCGATGGTCAGCTCCTGACGTCCGGGCACTTCGGCGCCGGGTAGCGGCACCAAGGTTGCCTGCTCGTAGTCGGCCAGATAGATCACCGTCTCCCGGGCGCCCATCGACCGGGCGTGGGCCACCACTGTCGCGGCCAGGTCGTCGGGTGCCAGCAGGTGCGAGGCGTGCAGCAACGAGCGCAACGGATCGACCACAGGACGAACACTCCCGCCTTCCAGTCATCGAACAGCACCAGGGTGCCGGGTTCAGGCCGGTCAACGGGCTCCTGGCGCCCGCACGCCGGCCGTATCCCGCCACCGCCCAGGACCCCCGGATGTGTGGATGGTCTGCGCAGATGACCCGGGCCTGGTCACCAACCACACCGACGTGGCTCTCCTCACCGCACGGAGTTGCTCCATCGCACTGCAGCGTGGTGGGCGGCGCTGAGCTGGGCCTTCGTGGGGGCGCCCGGTGGTCCGGGTCGGCAGGGTATGAGCATCGGGGCTGGGAGAGCCGGAGGTTGCCCTAGCCTGATGAGCGCACGACGCGGGCAGGGGTGCCAGGAATCCATGGGAGCGGTTGCTTCTGCCGGTGCACTGCCTGTCAGACGCCGACCCGTCGGAGCTCATGACTTCCCCACGCACCGACCCAGACGTTCGCCCGCCGGCCTCACCGGCAGCCTCCAGGGACAACCAACTGAGCGCGGTCCAGGTGGCCGCGGGCGCCCTCGCCGCGGTGTCGGCCGCCGTGGTCGCCTCGCTGTTCGGAGTGGCCGGCACCGTGATCGGCGCGGCGGTGGCTAGCGTGGTGTCCACCGTGGGCGCCGCCCTCTACGGCGAATCACTGCGCCGAACCAACGCCCAGCTGCGCCGCGCCGGTAGCCAGCTGGCCCGGCGGCGCGAGTCACCCGGAAACCGGCCAGACGACACCGGCGACAGGCCGCCCCTGCCGGCCCACCTCGACCCCCGGCGCAACCCGGCATGGTGGCGCAGCCCGGCAGGGTGGCGTCGGCTGCGCTGGTCCAGAGTGGCCGCGGCCGGCGCCGCCGTGTTCCTCGTTGCCATGGGGGTGGTGACCGCGGTGGAGCTGATCGGGCACCAGCCGATGGCCGCCCTCGTCGGCGGCGACGGTCGTTCGGAGGGGACGACCATCGGGTCCATCGTCGAGGCGGCCGGCGGAGGCGGTCCGACCGATCGCACGCCCGTGTCCCCCACATCCACTGCCCCGGCTGCCTCCACGGCCAGCAGCCCACCCACCAGCAGCCCGCAGGTGTCTGGATCGTCGTCGACACCGACTACCGGGTCCGAGTCGGCCACTGTGCCGGCGACGAGCAGCGCTTCGCGCGTCTCCCCGCCGGGCTCCCCCGCGCCGACCCGGTCAGCTGGTGAATCAGCAGCGACCTCAGCTCCCCAGCAATCAACTTCCGCTCCAGCCGAGGCGGAGCCGAATGCCGGCTCCGAACAGCCTAGGCAGGAATCCACGCCAAGCCCGTGACGCACTGAGCCTGTCCCAGTAGCGAGCGGCTGGCCGGGGCAGGGGGACACGCCGACGGCGGGGAGATGACCTGAAG
>DATHBQ010000024.1:0-4683 GCA_035296105.1 Propionibacteriaceae bacterium
GGCAGGAACTTCCCGATCCGTGGTCCTGGCGACTTCTTGGCCGCCGACGTTCTGGCCGCCGGTCGGGACGGGTCGTTCGTGGTTCGATCGGGGGTGGCCGACGTGATCGGCTCGGCCTTTTCGGTGGAGGTCGAGCTCGGCGCGGCCGCCACAGCCACCGGCTGTGGCGGTCCGTCGCTCCCGCGAAAGCCCACGACCAGCGCGACAACGCCGACCAGGAGCAGGGCGACGGTGACCGCCACGGCACCAGCTGTGCCGCGGCGACCTCCGCGTCGAGAGACTTGGTTCATCAGGCCTGGGTACGGGCCCGACGTGCCGCGAGCGCACCGGATCCGGCAGCGGCCAGCAGAGCGCCGCCACCGAGAGCGATCAACGCCGTGTTCTGGCCGCCAGCAGCGCCACCGCTACCGGTGTCCATGCCGCCGCTCGGGGCCTTGGCCAGCACACCGCACAGCGCCGGGTCGGTGGCCTCGGTCGGCAGCGACTCATCCAGCTCACTCTTCTCGTCGCCGCTGTACTTGCCGTCGTCGTTGTAGTCGACGCCGTGGATGACCACCGCCGACTCCCCGGACAAGATGTCCTCGGCGAGGTCTTCGGAGACCTGGATGCTGCCCCGCTCGTAGCTGATCTCGCCGCCCTCGGCGGTGTCGAAGCGGTCAACCGCCAGGCCGCTGTCCGGGCTGGTGTCACCCGTCTTGGTCAGCGAAACCACGATCTCCCCGTACGCCGGCACCCCTTCGGTGGTGTTCAGGTGACCGTTGTCGTCGGAGTCATCGGCCAGCGTCGGGCACTCGTTCCGCGCCTCCTCGCTGTAGTGGATGTGCGCAGCGTGCGGCTGGTCAGCCAGCAGACCCGTCGCCGCCATCGTCACCGTCAGCGTGGTCCCGTCCACCTCGACCATCGCAGTGCCACTGCCATCGACACCATTGCCCTCGACCGGGTTCAGGTTGGCGGTGACGCTGCCGCTGGCGGCCATGGCCGGTCCGGCGCCGAACGCCAGCAACGCCGCCGCTCCGCAAGCCACTCCGGCAAGCCTCTGAAAGTTGTGCATCTTTCTCCTTAATAAGGGGACTCGTCCCCGACTGCCCGGACGACCCAGGCCGAACCGAGGACACACTACGGCAGGTTCGTTGCTGATCCGCTTTAGGGGATCGGTTGTGGGAGCCTGTACGCGAACTGTCCAGGTGCGGCTCCTACGGTCGTGCTCCGACAAGAGATCGACTTCAATGACGACGCGTAGCGGCCCGCAGCGAAGCGAGGACACGCGGAGCGTCGGGCCGGCGCGCAGCGCCGCTTGACTGATTAGAGCCAACTTCGACAGGGCAGGCGTACCGAGATCGGTGGCCTACGCCCGACTGCCTCGCAGGATCAGGTGGGCGAGAGCGGCGATGGAGTCAGTGATCGCGTCGGCTCCGGCGGCTTGGAGTTCGCGGCCGCGGATTGGCGTCTTGGCGAAGCCGATGGATCGGGTACCGGTGGCTCGGCTGACCTGGATGTCGGTCACAGAGTCTCCGACCAGGACTGACTGATGGGCGGGCCGGTCGAGGAGGTCGAGCGCGCGCTCAACGGCTGAAGGGTGAGGCTTCATCAGTTCCGGTTGGCCGGGGATGCGGGCGACGACGGCCTGCACCAGGTGCCGCAGCTGGTGGCGGTGCAGGAACGTGTCGATGGCGGCCTCGGCGTTGTTGCTCACCATCACGACGGGACGTCCAACTTCGGCGCAGGCCTGTAACAGGTCCAGCGCGCCGGGGGTCGGTTCGGAGACCTCCGCGGCGGCGACCTCGCCGGCGGTGCTGGCCTGGTCGACCTTGGCTGCGAGTTCGTGAGGTGTGTTCAGCGCAGTCCAGCGCAGGATGACCAGCGGGTCGGGTGTGTCACGCAGCTCGACCGGAATGTCGAACCCGGGAGGAAGGGCCTGGCGCATCTGGTCGGCGACCAGCCGGTTCCGCCCGTTAATGAACAGGTAGGTGACCGGGCCGTCGAAGTCGAGCATCACCGGCCACGTCTCGGCGAGCACCTGCTCCAACGCGGTGCCGGCGGCGGCCGGCTCGGCGGTCATGGCTGGTATGGCCGAGCGATGGTGGCCCAGATGCTGTTGAACCAACGAGCGGCCTCGCTCAGGTGCAAGCTACCGCTGCTCTCCGGGTCAGTGGTGGCGGCGTAGTGGAACAACTCGGTGTCTTTGCCCATCGGGTCGAAGATCGCCAGGTGCTCGCCGTTGATGGTGACCTCGTGCTCAATCACGGGATAGAAGCCCCAGAACAGATCGCGCTCGTTGATCAGGTAGAGCTTGAACAGCGGCGCTGAGGAGTGCACCTTCACCTGAACGCCGGCGTCCTGAACGAGCTGCAGGTCGGCTAGTTCAGCCACAGATTCGGTGATGCCGCCGGCGTAGCGCTGCGCGGTCTTGGCCATCCTGGCCCGCACTCGCGGGTCATCGCCTGGGTCGTCCCCGGCGCGGGACGGGATCGCCATCGGCACGGACATATCGGACAGCAGCAGCCGCAACTGGATCGACCGCGGCGTCAGGCGGCCCTCGCGGATCTTGTCGAGCGGCTCCTGGATCGCGTTGTGCAGCGTTTCTGCCGTGTAGCCGGAGAAATCGATCTTGACCGTCTCCTGCTCGAAGGCGGACTCGATGTGTGGCCGCAGCCCGACGGGGCGGGCGGTCCGCTCGCGGACGAATACGCCGCTGCCCTGGCGGGACACGATCAGGTTTTCCTCGCGGAGCACCCGCAGCGCCTGCTGAATGGTCATTCGAGCAACGTCGTACCGCGTGGCCAGCTCGGCCTGCGACGGGAGCCGCTCTCCCGCCGCAAACTTCTTGGTCAGGATCGCCGCCCGCAGAAGGTTGGCGACCTGTAGGTACGGCGGGCGCGGATCGTCTGGATCAAGGGTTGCAGCACTCACAGCGCCAACGCTACGCCCATCTGACTAGGCGGACTAGCGAAGTCGGACATATCGAGCGCTTGGCTAGCCAACCTAGTGCTATGGTGACCTTCACCAGATTTGGCTAGGCACACTAGCCCAACTAGTAGAGGAGCCTCAGTGGCAATCCAAGGAGCAATCAAGGTGGACTGCGCGGAAGTCTTCCCGCACGGTCTCGGTGTGGTCGGCGAGGTCACGCCGTTGGCGGACTTCAACGCCTCTACCAAGGAGAACCGGGTGCAGGCCCGGGACAAGGAGACCGGTCTGCCGATGTGGTCGGTCGAGGTCTTGGACTTCGACCAGCAGGCCCGCGAGAAGACCTACCGGGTCAAGGTCGCGGCGGAGGTCCAGCCGGTCCCACCGGAGATGGTCGGTGGCGTGCCGGTCCGCCCCGTGGTCCTCGAAGGACTGACGGTCACCCCCTACATCGCCGATGGGCCTCGGCCCAAGATCGCCTACAGCCTGCGGTGCACCGGGCTGGCGGCTCCGGGCCGGCGCTCCGCCGATACGGGCAAGGCCGCCTGATGTCGACCGTGGACAGGCCCCGTCCGGAGGCGGCCGGGCTACGGGCGTGGGCTCGCGGGACCTACCCGGACGAGGCGGCGGTCGAGCTGCTAATCCGCGCCTTCGGCGGCCGGTTCGCGAGCCGGGTTCAGCCCTGGGTAGCGCCATCAGCTGACAACCGGTTCTGGTGCGACCCGGCCGTGATCACTGAGTACGCCGGTGCCCTGTCCGGCGGTGAACGCCGCGTGCTCGCCGTCGTGGCCTGCCTGCTCGGCGGTGATGCCGTCGACCTGGTCGACGTGGCCCCAGGATTGGATCGGGCAAACCTGACCTTGGTACTGGCCGCGATATCTCACGCTGGCGGCTCCCACCATCACACCGACTGGCGTACCGGGCTCCAACCCGGCCCGATCGTGCCCTGGCCCGATCCGCCCAACCCGCACCTGACGCCTGGTCCGCTGCCGACGGGGGTGTCGTGATGGCCGCGATGACAATCGAGTCGGCTCGGGCCCGGCTGGCCGTGGTCGACGGGCTGCGTCGCTGGGCTCAGGGTGCGATCACCGACGTGGCTGCGGTCGAGCTGCTGGTCTCTACCTTCGGCGGTCGACACGCTCGGCCAGGGGTGGCGTGGGTGCGTCCGTGTGCCCGACCGGGCTGGTACTGGCTGGACGCTGACGCCCTGGCCGAGTTCGCTTCCACTCGCACCGGCGAGGAACAACGGGTGCTGACTGTGGCCGCCCGGCTGGTCGATGGGGACCCGTGGACCCGCCGGCGGGTCGTGAACTCGGGCAGGGCCGTCGCATGACCGCCGCCGAGGTGGTCTGGCTCCTGGTCGCGGCTGACCTCGCCTTCGGCGTCGTCGTGATCCTGGTTGTGCTGCTGGGCCGGCTGCATCCGGACGGGGGTGCGTGATGGGCCTGTCGACCTACCGGGACGAGCCGCCGGCCTTCTTCCGCCCGGAAGTCATCCGGCTCTCGCTGTGGCTGGTGCTCGCGCTGTGGCTGACCCGTCGGCTCGGCCGGCTGCTGGTCTGGATCATCCGCACCCCGTCGGCCCTGGCCACGGTTCTGATCGGCACCGCCGGCCTCCTCGGCTGGCAGCTGGTCCATCCCGCCCTGCCGCTCGGCCTCCTTAGTGCGCTGGTGGTCGGGCTGGTGGTGTGGTGGCTGCGGTGGCCGGGGACGTTCGAGGCGCAGGTCAGGTTGCGGGTGCGCAGCTGGTGGCGGGCCGGCTTCGTGTACCGGCGGCAGT
>DATHBQ010000025.1:0-19200 GCA_035296105.1 Propionibacteriaceae bacterium
CGACCTGCGCGGAGCGGAGGACCTGGAGCGCTGCGCCCCGCTGCTCGCCGCGCTCCACTGACCCGCCATCATCACTGCCATGGGCCGAGAACAGGTGATGACCTGGGTGCAGAGCTACGAACAGGGCTGGCGGGAAAGCGACGTCTCCACCGTGGCCCGCCTCTTCACCGAGGACGTCAGGTACAGACGCTCGCCGTACACACCGCCGCTGGTCGGCCACGAGGCGCTCACCGGGTTCTGGACCGAGGACGAGGGCGCGATCTTCACCATGTCGGCGGAGCCGGTCGCCGTCGAGGGGAACGTCGCGGTGGTCCGGGTCAAGGTCAACTACGGCGGGGATCAGCCCCAGGAGTACACCGACCTCTGGCTGCTGCACTTCGCCGCCGACGGCCGGGTCGACGACTTCGAGGAGTGGGCCTACTGGCCGGACAAGGCCTACACGGCCACCGAGACTTAGATCCGGCTAAGCGTTTCCGGGTCGGGACCGTCGAAGAACTGCTCGAGCACGACTGCGAACACCGGCTGGTCCGGGTCGGCGGCGGCGAACAGGGTCATCGAGGACCGCAGCTTCATCGCATCGATGCCGCCGAGTATCTGCTCCGCGCTCTTGTCCCGGTGCCCGCTGACGATCTCGGCGCACTCCACCAGCCGCGGCCCGAGCACCGGGTGCGCCAGGTAGGCGCGGGCCTCGGCCAGGTCGGCGATCGCGTACGCCTGGGCGGTGGAGCTCCGGCCCAACCCGGCGATCTGGGGGAAGACGAACCACATCCAATGGCTGGTCTTGCGGCCGGCGCGCAGCTCGGCCCGCGCCTGGGTATAGGTCCGGTACTCGTCCTGGGCGCGGACGAACCGTTCGAGATCCATGTCCGCGACGTTAGCCCGACACCATCTCATAGATTGACTATCGATGAGCAGCACGCCGCCCGACGCCCCGCCGGTTGATCGGACCCGCTGGCGTTCGCTGGCGCTCTGCCTGACCGCGTCGGCGATGACCCTGCTCGATCTCAGCATCGTCAACGTCGCCCTGCCCAGCCTGCGGACCAGCCTCGGCGCGAGCGACAGCGACCTGCAGTGGATCATCGCCGGGTACGCGCTGGCCTTCGGCGTGGTGCTGGTCCCGGCGGGTCGGCTCGGTGATGCCCGAAGCCGGCGCACGGTCTTCCTGGCCGGGGTGGCGCTGTTCACGCTGTCCAGCGCGGTGGCCGGTGCGGCACCCAGCCCGACGGTGCTGGCGACCGCCCGGGTGCTGCAGGGCCTGGCCGGCGGGCTGATCGCCCCGCAGACCTCCGGCTTCATCCAGAACCTGTTCCGCGGCCCCGATCGGGCCCGGGCCTTCGGGCTGCTGGGGGCGGTGATCGGCATCAGCACCGCCGTCGGGCCGCTGCTCGGCGGGCTGCTGGTCAACCTGGGCGGACCCGACCTCGGCTGGCGGCTGGTCTTCTACGTCAACGTGCCGATCGGCCTGGTCCTGCTCCCCCTCGCCTACCGGCTGCTGCCCCGCGCTGACCTGCCCCGGGAACGCCAGTCGCTCGACCCGGTCGGCGTGGGCCTGTTCGCCGTCGGCGTCCTGCTGGTCCTGCTGCCGCTGGTCGAGGGCGAGCAGGACGAGCCGCTCCGGGACCGGCCGTGGTGGCTGCTCATCCCGGCGGTCCTGCTGCTCGCCGCGTGCCTGCTGTGGGAGCGGTCATGGGCGCGGCGCGGCCGGGAAACCCTTATCGATCTGCCCCTGCTCCGGGTGCGGTCCTTCATGTTCGGACTCAGCCTCGGCACCTTCTACTTCGCCGGCTTCACCGCGATCTTCCTGGTGCTCACCCTGTACCTGCAGGTCGGACTGGGCTACAGCGCGCTGGAGGCCGGGGCCACCCAGACCCCGTTCGCGGTGGGCTCGGCGGTCGCGTCCATCCTCGGCGGCCGCTGGCTGGTGCGGGTCGGGCGGGGGCTGGCCGTGATCGGGCTGTGCCTGGTGATCACCGGGCTGCTCGCGATCGACCTGCTGGCTCCGGACCTGGACGGGCTGGTCGGCCTGAAGCTCGCTCCCCTGCTGTTGCTCGCCGGTTTCGGCGGCGGGCTGGTGATCAGCCCGAACGTCACGCTGACCCTGGCCGAGGTCGACCCGCGCCGGGCCGGGTCGGGCGGTGGCATGCTGCAGACCGCGCAGCGGGTCGGGTCGGCGATTGGGGTCGCGGTCGTGCTGGCCCAGTTCTTCGCCGCGCTGGCCGACTCTCGGGGTGACTACGGCGACGCGCTGTCGGTCAGCCTGCGCACCACGATCGGCCTCATCGCCGTCGCTCTGCTGTTCGCCGTGCTCGACCTGGTCCGCCGGCGTACGCGGTCAGGATCGCCCTCGACATACTTGGACCATGCCGCACCCGGAAAGCCCTGACACGCCGACCGTCTTCATCCTCTACGGCGGCACGGGTGACCTCGCCAAGCGGATGGTGCTGCCGGCGTTCTACGAGCTCTTCGCCCGCGACCTGCTGCCCAAGCAGTTCCGGCTGGTGGGCAACGGGCGGGGTGACGTGGCCCACGAGGACTTCCGGCAGCGGGTACGCGAGTCCCTCGAGGAGTTCGGCTCCGACCTCGACCTGTCGCGCTTCGACGAGTTCGCCGAGAACGTCCTCTTCGCGGGTGGCGGCTTCAACAAGGACGACCCGGGCAGCCTGCTGGACGTGATCAGCGCGGCGGAGCAGGAGGTGGGCGAGAAGCCGACCCTGATCCACTACCTGGCCGTCCCGCCCAGCGCCTTCGCACCGACCACCGAGGCGATCGCCGAGCACGGCCTGGCCGAGAACGCCAAGGCGGTCTACGAGAAGCCGTACGGCACCTCGACGGAGAGCTTCCGGGAGCTGGACGAGCTGGTGCACTCGACCTTCAAGGAGGAGCAGGTCTACCGGATCGACCACTTCCTCGGGAAGGAGGCGACGCAGAACCTGCACCTGGTCCGGTTCGGCAACCGGCTCTTCGGCGACATCTGGGGCGCCGAGCACCTCGCCCAGGTGCAGATCGACGTGCCGGAGAGCCTGGACATCGACGACCGGGCCGAGTTCTACGACGCCACCGGGGCCGCCCTGGACATGCTGGTCACCCACCTGTTCCAGGTCGCGGCGGAGGTGGCGATGGAGCCGCCGCGCAGCCTGAACGCCGAGGACCTGCAGAGCGCCCGCGAGGCGGTGATCGCTGCCTTCCGCCCGTTGGACCCGGCCGAGGTGGTGCTCGGCCAGTTTGCGTCGTACCGGCAGACCGAGGGCATCCCACCCGACTCGAACACCGACACCTACGTCGCCGCGCGGCTGTGGATCGACACCGACCGCTGGCGGGGCGTGCCGTTCCTACTGCGCACCGGCAAGAAGATGGCGGCCAGTGCCCAACGGGTCAGCCTGATCTTCAAGCCGGCCGAGGGACCGCTGCACCTGTCGAGCGCGACCCGCAACGTGCTGGCCTTCGACCTCAAGGGCAACGGGGCGATCGAGATCGAGATGGTGGTGAAGAAGCCGGGGCCGGAGCCGGTGCCGGCCGACAGCGCCACCCGGCTCAACCTGGAGAACGTCGCCGAGGGGTCGATGCCGCCGTACACCTCGCTGCTCTACGACGTGCTCAGCGGCAACCGGTCGCTGTTCACCAGCTCGGCCGGGCTGGCCGAGGCCTTCCGGGCCTTCCAACCGCTGCTCGACAACCCCCCGGCGCTGGAGACCTACGACAACGACTCGTGGGGTCCGGAGGCCGCGGACCGGCTGACCGACGGGGTCGGCTGGCAGCTCAGAGCGGACGCTCCGAAGGGGACCTGAGCCGGGCGAGGAACGTTCGCGTGGCTCGCGGTGAGGTGAGGACGAGCACCGCCGGACCGCCGGGATCGGCGGCCCACGCTCGGATCCGGCGGCGCTTGTGGCCGAACGACCTGGCGTGCCAGCCGATGATCGAGTCGTGGGGACTGAGCGCCCGCCGCAACGTCTCGTAGTTGCCGTTGCACACCGGTGTCCGCCGGACCAGTCGGCGCACCGTGCGGCGCACCACGCGTTGCCAGGACAACCAGCGGGGATAGTCCAGCGCCACCACGACCGGGGCCCGGCTCAGCGGGATCTCCGGCCAGGAACCGTACGCGGCGTCCAGGATCCATTCCGGCCCGGCACAGATGTCCCGGATCAGCCGCCGCTGCTCCTCTTTCGGCACCTCCACCCACCCCGGCCGCCAGGTCAGGTCGTCGATCGCGTGCCACGGGATGCCGGTGGCCGCCGAGATCTGCGCGGCCAGCGTGCTCTTCCCCGAGCCCGTCACGCCGTAGACGAGGATCCGGCGCGCTCCGTCCAACGCCTGCACCTGCACCAGCACAGGCTAGGCAGTGACGGACTAGAGCACGAGGTTCAGGATCACGGTCAGCGCAATCGAGAGCAGGACCGAGATGACGATCGACAGCAGGCAGCCGATCCGGGAGACGCGCACGTTCACATTGTTCCCGGCGAGCGGGACGGCAGTACGGCCAGCGGCGCGCCGACGGGCCTCCTGAACCTGCTGCAGGTTGCTGCACATCCTGGGCCGGGAAAGTGCAGCAGGCTGCAGCAGAACGCAGTCGGTCGACCTCAGGGCAGTTGGTGGACCGCCAGGGGCAGCACCGCCGTCGCCCCGGCCTCGGCCAGCAGCGAGCCGGCCACCGTGACGGTCCAGCGGGTCCGGATGGTGTCGTCGACCAGCAGCACCGGACCGTCGAAGGTCACACCGTCTTGCCGATGCGTCCGGGAGAGCAGGTCCTTGGCCCGGACCGACGAGGCACTGTCCGCGCTCGGCGGCAGGCCGGTCACGGCGAGCGCGTCGACCAGCGGCAGCCGGCCGACGGTGGCGATGTGCCGGGCCAGCGAGTCGACCAGGACCGGGAACCGGCGCGACGGCATGGCCACCACTGCGACCGGCCGGTCCCAGCTCTTCGACCAGCGCTTGAGCACCTCGACCAGTCCGTCCAGCACAGCCGACGGCGCCGGACCGTCGCTGCGCCACAGCGCGGCGAGCTCGGTGTTCCAGGCCGGGTCGTCGGCGTACGCGAGCGCTCGCCCGGGCGCCAGGAAGGCGATCCGGCCCTTCCGGTCCGGCAGTCCGGACGCCCACTGCTTGCGTGGCTCGACGATCACGTCCTGACCGCGGAAGAAGCGGCGGGCGGCGTCTACGGTCTCGGTCGCCGGGCGCGCCCCGGGGGCCGGCAGCTCGCCGGTGCACACCGAGCAGCGGCCGCACGGCCGCTGCTCCGGGTCGTCCAGGGCCTGCTGCAGAAACTGCATCAGGCAGCCGCGCCCGTGCGCGTACGCCCGCATCAGGTCGGCCTCAGCCGTCCGCACCTGGCGCAACGCCGTCCACTTCGCCTGGTCGAAGTACCACGGCTGACCGGTCGCGACCCAGCCACCGGACCGACGCTCCACCGCGCCGTCCACCGCGAGGATCTTCAGCAGCGTCTCCAGCCGTCCCCGCCGGAGCCCGGTCGCCGCCTCGACGGCCACCAGCGACTGGGGCTCGTCCTGGCCGAGCACGTCGAGCGCCCGCTCCACCTGGTGCTCGTCGGGGATGCCCGAGGTGGCGAAGTACTCCCAGATCCGTTCGTCGGCCTCGGCCGGCACCAGCACCGCGAGGGCGTCGTCCAGGGCCCGCCCGGCGCGGCCGACCTGCTGGTAGTAGGCCACCGGTGACGCCGGAGACCCGAGGTGGATGCAGAAGGCCAGGTCGGGCTTGTCGTAGCCCATGCCCAGCGCCGACGTGGCCACCAGCGCCTTGATCTGGTTGTCCCGCAACCGGTCCTCCAGCAAGTCGCGGTTCACGGTCTGCCCCGAGTACGCCGCCACGTCGTGGCCCTGCTCGGTCAGGAACGCCGCGACCCGCTCGGTCTCGGCCACGGTGAGCACGTAGACGATGCCCGAGCCGGGCAGATGGCGGAGCGCATCGGCGACCCAGGCGTAGCGGTCGAGCACGCTGAGACCGGGCACCACCGCGAGCCGGAGCGAGGCCCGGGCCAGTGAACCGCGCAACGTGACCGTGTCCTGGCCGAGCTGGGCGGCGACATCGGCGGTCACCCGCTGGTTGGCCGTCGCGGTGGTCGCCAACACCGGGGTGCCGGGCGCAAGCTCGAGCAGGGTCCGGGTCAGCCGCTGGTAGTCAGGCCGGAAGTCGAAGCCCCAGTCGGAGACGCAGTGCGCCTCGTCGATCACCAGCAGGCCGGTGGCCGCGAGCAGGTCCGGCAGCTGCCGGGCGAAGGCCGGGTTGGCCAGCCGCTCGGGCGAGACCAGGAGCACGTCGATCCGGCCCGCGCGCAGGTCGGTCAGCACCTCGTCCCAGTCGTCGACGTTGGTGGAGTTCACCGTGGCGGCGCGCAACCCGGCCCGGGCGGCCGCCGCGATCTGGTCGCGCATCAGCGCCAGGAGTGGGGAGACGACCAACGTGGGACCGCCCCCGGCCTCCCGCAGCGCGGCCGTCGCCGCCCAGTAGACCGCCGACTTCCCCCAGCCCGTGGCCTGGACGACCAGCACCCGGCGCCGGTGCTCGACCAGCTCCTCGACCGCGGTCAGCTGGTCGGGACGCGGGGCAGCTTCGGGACCGGCCACCGCCGTGATCACCCGCTCCAGGGCAGCGCGGCTGGTCGACGTCGTGGTACTGGACACCATGACCGCCATCCTGCCCGCCCCACCGACAAGGCAGAGTTGGCGGGTGCTCTCCGACTACGCCGAACCGATCGCCGAGGCCTACGACCTGGGGGCGGTGACCGAGTTCGCCGGTCCGGTCGCCCGCGGCGAGCAGGGCGAGGTCTGGCGGCTGGACACCGACCGCGGCACCTGGGCGGTCAAGCGCTCCTACTTCGAGTTCCCCGACGCGGACGCCCAGCGGGCGGGTGAGTTCCAGAACCTGGCTCGGGCCCACGGGGTGCCGGCGCCCGCCGCGGTGACCACGCGCGCCGGCCGCTACGGGCACGACGTCGCCGGCACCCTGGTCCGGGTGCAGAGCTGGGTGGAGGTCCTCGAGCCCAGCTCGATGATTGATCCGGCCCGGGTAGGAGCCACCGTCGCCGCCCTGCACCGGACGGTGCTCCCGCCCGACGCCGGCCCCCATCCCTGGTACACCGACGCCATCGGCGCCGACGGCTGGGACGAGCTCCTGGCCGAGGCCCGCCGGCAACGGGCACCGTTCGCCGACCGACTGGCGTCCCTGCGTGATGAGCTGATCGCCCTCGAGGCGCTGCTCACCCCGATGACCCCGATCCAGACCTGCCACCTCGACCTCTGGTACGACAACCTCCGAGCGACCCCGGGCGGGGACCTGTGCCTGCTGGACTGGGACAACTGCGGTCCCGGCGACCCGAGCCGGGAGGTCGCCCTGGTGCTCTTCGACTTCGCCCGTACCAGCCCGGAGCGGATGACCGCCCTATACGGGGCCTACTGCGACGTCGGCGGCCCCGGCCGGGTGCGTACGACCGCCGACTTCTCCCTGCTGATCGCCCAGCTCGGGCACATCGGCGCCATGCAGATGCGCCGCTGGCTCGACCCGGCGACCTCGGAGGCCGAGCGGGCCTACACGTTGCGGAGCATCGCGGAGTTCCTCGAGGACTCGCTGGAACGGGCCACGATCGAGTCGATCCTGGCCGTGGTCACCTGATCTGGGCCAGCAGGTAGTCGCGGCGGCCCAGCAACACCTCCAGCGAGGCGGATGCGGTCCGGGGACCGCGTACGGCCTGGCGCACCTCCACGTGCACCTCGGCGTGCTTGCGACCGCTGCGGGCCGCGACCTGCGCCACCAGCTGGTTGATCTCCTTGCGCAGCGCCTCGACCTCGCGCCAGGACGACGGCGGCCCGGTCTCCTCGGGGACCTCGTCGAAGAGTCCCGAGGTCCGGCGCCGCAGCTCGATGTCCCGGGAGGCCAGCAGGGCCGCGGTCTGCTCCGGCGTGAGCAGCCCCGGGAGACCCAGGTAGTCGTCCTCCTCGCTGCCCGGCCCGCGGACCTCGCCGGTGATCGCCCGGCCGGCGTGCAGCACGTGGGCGAACGCGGCCTCCGCGGCCAACGGGGTGAACTCGCCCTCGCCCGTGGGCTCGTTCTGGAGTTCCTCGACCGGCTCCAGCGCATCGAGGTCGTCAGTGGCCGGACCGCTGACCCGGACGACGTGGTCCCGCTGCTCCTCCAGCTCGGCCGCCAGCCGCAGTAGCGGCTTCACCGCCGGCAGGAAGACCGTCGCGTTCTCCCGTGGGCTCCGGGCCCGCACGACCCGGCCGACTGCCTGGGCGAAGAACAGCGGGGTCCGGTAGGAGGTGAGGAAGCCGAGGACGGCCGCCCGCGGGATGTCGACCCCCTCCGACACCATCCGCACGCACACGGCCAGCCGGTGCTGGCCGCGCTCGAACTCGGTGATCCGCTGGCTCGCCTTGGGGTCGTCGCTGAGGATGAGCACCGGCTTCTCGCCGGTCACCTTCTTCACCAGGTCGGCGTAGGCCCGGGCGGCCTCCTGGTCGGAGGCGAGAATCAGACCGGCGGCGTCCGGCGTACCGGTCTCCCGGAGATGGCTGATCCGGTCGTCGATCGCGGCGAGGACGTGCGGCACCCAGGCGCCGGCCGGGTTCAGCGCGGTCCGCCAGGCCGCGTCCTCGTACTCTCGGGTCGACTCCTCGCCGAGATCGGCGGCGAGGACCTCGCCGGCCGAGTTCATCCAGCGGCTGGTCCCCGCGTACGCGGCGAAGACCACCGGCCGGACCACCCCGTCGGCCAGGGCCTCGCGGTAGCCGTAGGTGTAGTCGGCCTCGCTCACCACCTCGCCCGGCCCGGCGGCGCGGTAGGTGACGAAGGGGATGCGCTCGGTGGGCTTGGTGCGGAACGGCGTACCGGTGAGGGAGAGCCGACGCCGAGCCGGCTCGAACGCCTCGTAGACGGCGTCGCCCCAGGCGAGCGAGTCCCCGGCGTGGTGGATCTCGTCCAGGATGACCAGGGCCCGTTTGGTCTCGGTGCGGCGGCGGTGCAGCAGCGGCTTCGCGGCCACCTGGGCGTAGGTGGTGACGTAGCCCTGGGCCCCGTCGCGGATCCGGCCGACGCCGTTGCTCAGGTTGGGATCGAGCAGCAGGCCGCGGCGGACCGCGGCATCGGCCCACTGCGTACGCAGGTGGTCAGTGGGAGCCACCACGATGATGCGGTCGATCACCCGGGCCGCCCACAGGCGCGCGGCCAGAGCCAGCCCGAAGGTCGTCTTGCCGGCGCCCGGGGTGGCGGTCACCAGGAAGTCGAGCGGAGCCTCGGACTCGTACTTCTCGATCGCTTCGGCCTGCCATGCTCGCAGGGGCATCGCTTCGGTCATTCGAACGGGGGCACCAGGTTCTCGGGTCGTCGGTGGGCAGGGCCATCGATCCTCTCAACCCCTCCGGCTCACCGCGAACCCGACGCTCGCGCCGTCGCCGTGACCTCGGTCACCAGCCGGTCGAGCTCGGCCGCCAGGGTCGCCCGCAGCGCTACCCGGTCCATCTGCCCCGGACAGATCAGGCCGTTCACGGCCAGACCGTCGATGAACAGCTGCAGGGAGCAGGCCCGCACCTCCAGCCGAGAGTCGTCCAGCGGCGTACTGCCGGCCTCCGGTTCCCCGGTCAGCATCTCGGGCGTGGGTCGGGCGCCTCCGGCCAACCACCCGACCAGCAACCGGTACAGACGCCGCCCCTGTCCGAACATCACCTCCCGGAAGGCCGTGTGCTCCGGGAGGAGCCGGACCTGGTCGATAAGACCGAAGTAGACCGCACCCTCCGCCGCGCGCTGGTCGTCCAGCGGCAGGAGCTCCTCCAGGCAGGCCTGTACGGTCGCCCGCGGCTCGGCATCCGCCCTCGACAGGTGCCCGAACACCCGGACGGTCATCAGCTCCAATGAGTGTCGGGCCGCGAACAGCAGCAGGGAGGCGTGGTCGTCGAAGTAGTGCCGGAGCGCTCCGGTGGACAGGCCGGCCTCGGCCGAGACCGTGCGGACCGACGCCGCGCGCACCCCGTCCCGGCTGATCACGCGCCACGCGGCCTGGGCGATGAGCCGGCGGCGCTCCTCGTGGTCCACGATCTTCGGCACACCACTTTTTATAGCACGGTTGTCTTGCTATCGTTATCGCACGATCGTATCAAATAGGTAGGACGGACGATGACTGCTGTCGCCCTGGCCGGGCTGGCCGGCCTGGCCCTGGTCGACTCGACCAGCTTCGGCACGTTCGTGCTGCCGCTGATGATGCTGCTGGCGCCGCAGGTCCGCACCCGGAACCTGGTGGTTTACCTGTTGACCATCGGGGTCTTCTACTTCGCCGTCGGGCTCGCACTGCTCGCCGGAGCGCGGGCGGCGGTCGCCGCCGCCGGACCGGCGCTGGAGACCCCGCCGGCGTACGTCGCCCAGCTGGCCCTCGGTGTGGGCCTGGTGGTGCTGTCCTTCGTCATCGACCCCAAGGCGGTCGCGAGGCGGCGGGCGAGACGCGGGCTGCCGCCGAAGGAGCCCGGGGCCTGGCGGCGCCGCGCGCTCGGCCCCGACGCCGGCGTCGGCACGGTGATCAGCATTGCCCTGCTGGCCGGGCTGGTCGAGGTCGCCTCGATGCTGCCCTACCTCGCGGCGGTCGGCATCCTGGTCGCGGCCGGGCTGCCGACGGCCGCCTCGATCGCCATCCTCGCCGGATACGTGCTGGTGATGATCGCGCCCGCAGTGGCGATGCTCGGCGTCCGCCGGGCGGCCGGCACCCGGATCGAGCCCCGGCTGCGCCGGATCGAGGCGTGGCTCAACCGCCACACCGGCAACACCACCGCGTGGGTCGTCGGCATCCTCGGCTTCCTCGTCGCCGCCAACGCCGTAGGCACCCTGGTCCAACGCGGCGTCCTGAGCTAGGAGATCGACGAGCGGAGCAGGTAGCCCCGAGTCGGGCCGGCGGAGCGTGGACGAGCCTGGCGGGAGGGCGAGCCGGCGAGCGCGGATGGTTGCGAGGCTCGCCCGACATCGGGCTACCGGCTCGGCGAGGAGCCTAGCCGCCCGCCACGGCCGGGATGATCGAGATCCGGGCTCCGTCGGGGACCTCCGCGTCCAGGCCGCCGATGAACCGCACGTCGTCGTCACCGACGTAGACGTTGACGAACCGGCGCAGGGCGCCCTGCTCGTCGAGGATGCGGTCGCGGATGCCCGAGAAGCTCGCCTCGAGGTTGTCCAGCACCTCGCGCAGGGTCGAGCCGTCGGCGGTCACCTCGCCGGCACCGCTGGTGAAGGTGCGCAGGATGGTCGGGATGCGGACGGTCGCGCTCATGGCCGACGATCCTTCCAGAACTCGGTGAAGGCCTCGTAGCGGGGCGGGATGGTGGTGCTGGGCCCGACCCGGTCCACCACCGCGTCCAGCGTCTTCAGCCCGTCGCCGGAGTTGATCACGACCGTCTCGGCGTCGGGGTCGAGCAGCCCGTCGGCGGTCAGCTTGGCCGTCACCCCGACCGTCACTCCCCCGGCGGTCTCGGCGAAGATCCCCTCCGCCCGGGCCAGACGGGTGATGCTGGACCGCACCGTCTCGTCGTCGACGTGCACCACGGCTCCGCCGGTGCGGCGGACGACGTCGAGCACGTAGGGTCCGTCCGCCGGGTTGCCGATGGCCAGGGACTTGGCGATGGTGTCCGGCCTGACCGGGGCGACGAAGTCCAGCCCCTCCTGGTACGCCGCGGCCACCGGGGAACAGCCACTGGCCTGGGCGCCGAACACCTTGTAGGGCTTGTCCTCGACCAGCCCGAGGCCGACCAGCTCCCGGAAGCCCTTGTCGATCTTGGTCAGCTGGGAGCCGCTGGCCACCGGGACCACGATCTGGTCCGGCAGCCGCCAGCCCAGCTGCTCGGCGATCTCGTAGGCCAGGGTCTTGGAGCCCTCGGCGTAGTAGGGCCGGACGTTGACGTTGACGAACGCCCAGCCCTCTTCCTCGGCGGCGATCTCGCTGGCCAGCTTGTTCACGTCGTCGTAGCTGCCCTCGACGGCGACCAGCGTGGTGCCGTAGACGGCCGAGGCGGTGATCTTGGCCTGCTCGAGGTTGTGCGGCACGAAGACCACCGACCGGATCCCGGCCCGGGCGGCCGCGGCGGCTACGGCGTTGGCCAGGTTGCCGGTGGAGGGACAGGCGAGCACCTGCAGGCCCAGCTCGCGGGCCGCGGAGAGGGCGACCGCGACGACGCGGTCCTTGAAGGAGTGGGTCGGGTTGCCCGAGTCGTCCTTGACCCAGAGGCGGCGTACGCCGAGGTCGTCGGCCAGGTGCCGGGCGTCGACCAGCCGGGTGAAGCCGGGGTCGGTGGAGCGGAAGGTGGCGATGTCGGCCGGCACCGGAAGGAGGGGCGCGTACCGCCAGATGCTGCGCGGCCCGCTCTCGATCTGCTCCCGCGTGACGTGTGAGAACGCGTAGCCGACCTCGAGCGGGCCGAAACACTCCAGACAGGCGTAGTGCGGGCCGAGCGCGGTCTGGTTACCGCAGGCCCGACAGACAAGGTGGGTGGCGTTCCCGAACGCACCGGGCCGGACGCCCACTCCCGGGCTCAGACGGGGGTCGAGTACCGCAGTCATGATCGACGTCCTTCATCATCTGCCGTGGTCGACTTTCGGCCACGCCGGATTTGGCACCGTGTCTGTTCGGTCAGCCGGTTGCCGGGGAGTCTGTGGGCCGGTCCCTCGTCCCCTCTGGATGAACAGACGTCAGCCTAGGTTGCCGTCGGCGCCAGGCGCATACGTGTATCCGCATGCTGGGACGGGTATCCAGATGGCGGACGGGCCCGGCCGTGGCGGCAACGCGGACCGCCGCCCCCGACCCCAGGATGCCGGGCCGGGAGCGAGCGGCCGGCTGGAGCAGGTTCGATGCGGACGCGGAGGCCGGATTGGCACCGTGACCAAACATTGATGCGGACGCGACGCCCTGACAGGATCAGGCGCATGGCGCCGCGCTCCCCGTTGACCGGTTGGCAGTGGTTCCGCCTGTTCGGCAACGTGGTCAACCTGACCACGCCGGCCGGCGTGCTGGTGGCCGCCATCGGCGGGGCCAAGATCCGGCGTGGGCCGCGCGGCCTGCTGGTCGGTGAGGGCTACCGGCTGAAGTTCCCGGTGGCCAGCGCCTTCACCATCGGCAGCGTGATCACCACCTCACGGACCTGGGACGAGCTGCTCCGCCGCAACCCCCGACTCTTCGAGCACGAGGAGCGACACACCTGGCAGTACCTCTACTGCCTCGGCCTGCCGTTCTACCTCGCGTACGGGGTCTGCCTGGCCTGGTCGATGCTGCGCACCGGCGACCGGGCCGCGCGGAACTTCTTCGAGCGGCAGGCCGACCTCGCCGCGGGCGGCTACGCCGACGTGCCGGTTCGGCCGGTCGCGGACAACCTCCGCGTGATGATCGGGTTGCTCCGCCGGCGGCCGACGGCCCCCTAGCGCCTGGATCCACTACGCGCGTTCATGTCTGCCCGGCGTTTCGCCCTGTTCCGGGGTCGCTGGCGTAGCGATGTCAGACCAACCGGCCGCTGCCGCAGCACGCCGCCGGACTCTGAGTTAGCTACGCCAGCCGCCGCCCGATGGGCCGACACGCCGACGGAGCATGAAACGCGCGTAGCGGAACCAGGCGCGTGCGCTCAGTCGATGCTGAGGTCGATGCCCAGCCGCTTGGCGGAACGGAACCGCTGGCGCGCAGCCCGCAGCCGGCGCAGCCGCTTGACCAGCAGCGGGTCCTGGGCGAGAGCCTCCGGCTTGTCGATCAGCGCGTTGAGCACCTGGTAGTAACGGGTCGCGGACATCTGGAACTTGTCGCGAACCGCCTGCTCCTTGGCCCCCGCGAACTTCCACCACTGGCGCTCGAAGGCCAGGATCTCCACGTCCCGATCGCTCAACGTGCCCTCCGGTGATACGCCGCCGGACGAAGGACTCGGGGAGGCAAAGACCATGGCGTCATCGTAGGCCGAAATTACATCCATGTCATTCGTCGCCGTTCCGGCGTCTGGCTCGCTGGTTGTCGTCATTGCGGTTGGATAGGAAGGTGACCGCAGAGAGCCTACGGCGAAACCTCGGGGCGGGGAGGGGAAAGGCCGCGTGATGGAGAAACTCGTCGGGGTGGTGCAGCCGTACGCCTGGGGGTCACCCACCGTGATCCCGGAGCTGCTCGGGGTCGAGCCCACGGGACAGCCGCAGGCCGAGCTGTGGTTCGGCGCCCATCCGCTGGCGCCGTCGACCGCCGGCGGCGAGCCGCTCGACAAGCTCGTCGACCGGGATCCGGAGACGGTCGTCGGCGCCGCGTCGGTCGCCGCCTTCGGACCCCGGCTGCCGTTCCTGCTCAAGATCATCGCCGCGGACCGGCCGCTGTCGCTGCAGGCCCATCCGTCGCGACAGCAGGCGGAGGAGGGCTGGGCCCGCGAGGAGGCGGCCGGGGTGCCGCGGGATGCGCCGCACCGGACCTACCGCGACGGCTGGCCCAAGCCGGAGGTGCTGTGCGCCCTGCGCAAGACCGAGGCGCTGTGCGGGTTCCGCGAGCCGGGTGAGACGTACGCGTTGTTCGGACAGCTCGGGGCGCGGTCGGTGATGGCCCTGCTGGAGCCGCTCGCCGACGAGTCGGTTCCGGCGGTGGAGCGGCTCTGCGTGGTGTTCGGCCGGCTGCTGCGGCTGGGTGCCGGTGATCGGCCGGTGGTCGACGCGGTGCTGGCGGCGGCCGCGGCCTCGGCCGACGACCCCGAGGTACAGGCTTTCGCCTGGACCGCGCTCGAGATCGGCTCGTTCTACCCGGGCGACCCCGGAGTGCTGGCCGCGCTGCTGATGAACCGGATCACCCTGCGGCCCAACGAGGCGCTGTACCTGCCGGCGGGGAACCTGCACGCCTACCTGTCCGGCGGCGGGGTGGAGATCATGGCCAACTCCGACAACGTGATGCGGGGCGGACTGACGCCCAAGCACATCGATGTCGCCGAGCTGCTGCGGGTGGTCGACTTCACCCCGGGCTGCGGTGGCCTGGTCGAGCCGCGGGAGGAGGCTCCCGGGGTCTGGCGCTACCCGGTCCCCGCTCCCGAGTTCGCCCTGTGGCGGCTCGAGCTCGGCGAGGACGGCGCACCGGTGCCGGCTATCGGCAGCGGCCGGATCCTGCTGGTCACCGAGGGCGCAGCGACGCTGCGGTCCGGCAAGGAGGAGCTCGTGCTCGCCCGTGGGGAGTCCGCCCTGCTCACCGCCGCCGAGCACGCCACGGTGACGGGTCGGGCGACCGTCTTCGTCGGTGGGCCGGGCGTCGCCTGACCATGGGAGGCACCCGGCTGGGTAGGCTGGCTCGGCACTGCTGGCGTGGCGCAATCGGTAGCGCACCCGCCTTGTAAGCGGGTGGTTGGGGGTTCGAGTCCCCCCGCCAGCTCTCCCCTCGTCGAGTCGTCGCCTCAGCGGGCCGCCGACGTAGCCATCCGGCCGGAGCCGGCGGTGGAGTCGAGCTCGGCGAGCACCCGGTCGAGGTGCCGCCCCTCCCGGTCGAAGTCGAAGGAGAAGGACGACAGCAGGGAGCCGGAGTCGGCGGCCGACCAGAAGACGTCGAACTCATGGCCGAGGACCGCGGCGATGAGGTACTCGTTGTTGGCGGTGTAGGACTCCGGAGAGATCATCAGCACCCGCTTGGGCTGGGCGCAGAACATGAGCGTGAAGAGTGCGCTCCCCGCATAGCCCGCTACGACCTCGGCGTTCTGGAACATGGCCACCTGGGTGGCGAAGGGCAGATGCTCGGGAAAGACCACCTCGAACCCCGTCGCCACGAATCTGCGCTCGACGTCGGCCTCGTTGTGACACCGGCGGGTCGCCCGCTCGCGCCCACAGAAGAACCGCCGCGGAAGGGTTCCGTCGTTCTCCGCCTGAGGCCCGACCGCGCGACCGACGGTGTCCCAGATCGGCGCGATCCGCGGCGACACGTAGTGCGGCATCGAGAACATCGGCGTGGCGGCCAGCAGGCGCTCCACCCGGACCGGCCGGTCGATCAGCACGATGTCGGCCTCGGGAATCCCGAAGGACTCCAGCATGGCCCGCTCGAAGGGCAGAGCCCGGTCGTGCCGCGGCCGCCGGCCGACCAGCACCTTCAGATCAGGATGCCTCTCCTTGGCCGCCGCCCAGCCCCACAGCCGGGACATCTGCTCGGTCAACGCGTGGCCGAAGTGACCCGGCCATTCCGAGTCGAAGTGGAAGTACGACCCGGGCAGGCGTTCGGCACCCTTGAGCTCCCGGTCGACCTGGGCGAATCGCGGGGCGATCTCCTTGGTCTCCCGATTGACCAACCTCGGCTGGAGATGGTGGCGGTACGTCTCGGGCAGCAGCAGGTTGCCCTTGACCACGACCTGGCCGGGCGAGCAGATGACGTTGTGGTACTCGCGCAGCGAGAGCGCCGGCACCTCCACCGGTGCCTGCCGGCGCACCCGAGTCTCGTCCGCGTGATCCCGCACCGTCGACCGCGGAGCGAAGCACTCGGCGTCCACCCCGCCCAGGACGGAGCCGACGCGCTCCCCCGCCGACTGCAGCACCAGCCCGATCTCCGCCTCGCGCAGCTTGGCCCGGCTGCTGGTGACGTTCTTCACCATCAGGTGACGCTTGCCCACCACGACCCGGCCGGTCGCCTCCGCGAGCGCCTCCTCGTCGGCGTTGTCCGCGGTGAGCGGGGATGCGGGATCGCGCAGAGCCACCAGCCGGGTGACCAGCGACCAGAGATGCTGCCGCGCCGGCGTCTCCGGGCGGAAGCCGGCGATGACCAGGTGCCCGCCGCGGCGAAGGTGGAACAGCACCGCGCCGTACAGCGCCCCCGGATCGGTCCGGTGGCGCACGACATCGATGATCAGGTCGTAGGGTCCGTCGGCGGCCAGTCCGGCATGCCGTGTCGACTCATCGGCCTCGACCGACACCACGGTGACCCGAGCCTGTGGATAGCACTCCCGGACCAGATCGGCGACCGGTCCGGAGGCGGGGTCGGCGAGAACGGCTACCTTCGACCGCGGCTTCTCGATCAACAGGGCATCGACGTCGCCGAGAAGTCCGCGGCCCAGCCTCACCTTCGCTGCCGGGGCGGACTCCACGAGGAGCGGTCCGACTCTGGGCTCCTCACCTGCGCCGGATCGGGCCTTCTTCCCGCTCCAGCGTCCGTCCAGTCGACGGAGGGCCTGCCATGCCCGGTCGCTCACCCGGGGCTTTATCCCTTTCACAACGAAGGCTCGCACGGGTTCCAGCACGTCAACTCCTGGGCAGTGATCCCCGAGCCTGTGATGTGGTCACCCCGAGCGCCTGGCGTCGATCCCGATCGATCCCGACCGGGCCGACCGCCGATGCTAGGTTGGCCGCCGATGCCGAAGTATCCGGCGGTCGCCCGCCATCTTCCCGCCCTCTGCTTGGGCCTGAGCCTCGTCCTGACGCTGCTGGTCGCGGCCACCGGCATCGCTTGGCTGACCCTGGCGGTCGTCGCGGCGTCCATCGCCCTCGAGGTGTGGGTCGGTACCCGTCCCGGACCCGCCGGGCTCGTGTTGGAGCAGGCCGGTCTCGGCGGGATTGCGCGCTTCCTGCTCCGGGTCGTTCCCGTCACGCTGGTGGCCACCTGGACCCCTTCGCTCGCCGTCGCCTTCCTGGTCGCCGTCTTCCTGCTCACGGCCGGGCGGTGTGTCGCCTACTTCTGCCGGGGCCAGCTGGCCAAGGCGTACGCGAGCCCCGCGTTGGTTCGGAACATGAACATACCCACCGGCGGCTCATCTCGACCACGTTCGACCGGCGTGGTCGTGGCCGGCGCCGTCGGGGAGGCCGGGGTGCTGCTGCCGACCCTGCTCGGCGCTCCGGCCGGGCTGGTCCTGCTGCTGGGTCTGCTCGCCGCCGGGTTGCTCTTCGCGCTCACGGTCCCGCTGGCCCGCGAGGTGATCCGCAACCGGCACGAGCGGGTGCCGGTCGGTGAGCTGCCCCCCAAGCTGCGGCCGCTGCAGGCCTTCATCCACCGCTACCAGCCCGAGGTGCTGGTCCACCTGTCCGGGGGCCTCGCCGACACCTACCAGATCAACGTCTGGCTGGAGACCCTCGAGCAGCTCGACCAGCGCGTGCTGCTGCTGCTCCGCAACCCGGACATGTTCGAGGCGATGGCTCCAACCACCGTGCCCGCCGCCTGTATCCGCAGCGGCACCGACCTGATGAGCCTCGACCTGTCCTTCGCGACCGTCGCCCTGTTCCCGGCGAACGTCGGGTCCAACCTGCACGTCCTCCGGCTGCCCAGCCTGATGTCGGCGTTCATCGGGCATGGCGACAGCGACAAGAGCGCGTCGGTCAACCCGTACGGCAAGGTGTACGACGAGCTGTGGGTCGCCGGTGAGGCCGGTGCCAGCCGGTGGCGGCGTGCCGGGGTCGGTGTGCACGAGGACCAGCTGGTCAAGGTCGGCCGGCCGCAGATCGCCGCCGTCGAGGTGCGGGCCCCCCGGGATCCCGGCTCCCGGCCGACGCTGCTCTACGCCCCGACCTGGGAGGGCTGGAACGCCGCCCAGGACTACTGCTCGGTCTCGGTGATCGGCATCCAGCTGGTCGAGACCGCCCTCGCCCATCCGGGCAACATCCGGGTCATCTACAAGCCCCACCCGATGCTGGGCCGCCGCGACCCGAAGGTGCTGACGGCGCATTCCCGCATCGTCCGCCTGCTGACCGCGAGCGGCGGAGGGCATGAGGTCGTGGCAACCGGCGTCCGTAGCCTGTTCGACTGCTTCAACGCCTCCGACGCGCTGGCCACCGACATCTCCAGCGTGGTCAGCGACTACCTGGCCAGCGAGAAGCCGTACGCGGTGTTCAACTTCAGCGGTGCCGACGCCGGGGCCTTCACCGCCGACTACCCCACGGCCTCGGCCGGGACGCTGCTCGGCCGGGACGGCAGCGGCATCCCCGGGTTCCTCGACCTCGTCGGCGGCGGCGCCGACCCGCAGCAGGCGGCGCGTTCCGCGCTGGCCACCTTCCTCCTCGGCCCGCCGGAGATGCGCACCCGGGAGCCGTTCCAGCAGGCCGTCTCGGCGCTGTCCGCGCGCACCCGGCGGGAACGCGCGGCCTATCGGAGCGACGCCGTCAGCTCGGGTGCGGCCGCCCAGGTCGCACCGCGGACCTAGCGGACCCGACGCAGCCCGGCCGCCACCCAGCGCCGTACGCTGCCCAGCCGGGAGTGCGGTTGGACCGGCTTCTGCGACCGCACCTTGACCAGCGCTCGTTTCGCCTCCCGGAGCGCTCGCTTCAACG
>DATHBQ010000026.1:0-6933 GCA_035296105.1 Propionibacteriaceae bacterium
CGACACGGTCACGCTGGACCTGCTCGAGCAGGCCGTCGACAAGGCGGCGGTCCGCTACGACCGGGACGGCGACCAGCACTACGACGTGATCAGCGCGTTCATCAAGTCGGTCCGCGGCTCCGACGTGCAGGCGGCGCTGCACTACCTCGCCCGGATGGTGGCGGCGGGGGAGGACCCCCGGTTCATCGCCCGGCGCCTGGTGATCCTGGCCTCGGAGGACATCGGGCTGGCCGACCCCACGGCCCTGACCACGGCGGTGGCCGCCGCCCATGCCGTGCAGTTCATCGGCATGCCGGAGGGCCGGATCAACCTGGCTCAGGCGGTGATCGCGCTGGCCCTGGCGCCGAAGTCCAACGCGGTGATCCGGCCGGCGCACCTGCGCGATGCCCACTACGCCGGCGCTCAGGCGCACGGGCACGGCAAGGGCTACCGCTACGCACACGACGAGCCCCACGGGGTGGCCGCCCAGCAGTACCTGCCGGACGCGCTCTCCGGAGCCGACTACTACCGGCCGACCGACCACGGCGCCGAGGCCGGCCTGGAGGAGAGGATGCGCCGGATCAACGAGCTGCTGGGTCGTCCGTAGGCCACCCGGGACCGCGGGCCAGGCGGACCGGACCCCTGACGGTCCGCAGGTCCACCCGCTCGCCGCGCTGCCGGACCTCGAGGGAGCCCTCGTCGGCCAGCTCCGCCGCGACCTCCCGGGCCAGCGGCATCAGCCGCCGGAAGCCGGGGCCGCCGACCACCCGGGCGGCGTCGCTGGGGCAGATGGTGCGGTCCGGCTCACGATGTCGCAGCAGGGTGCGGATCGCCGCAGCGAGCCGGACCCGCTGGCCGGCCTCGGTGGGCTCCCACCACGAGTCCCCGCGCTCACCGAGGGCTACCTTGGCGTCCTGCACCCGGGCCCGCTGCTTGGTCCGGCGGGCGGCCATCAGCTCCGCCACCAGCTCGACGCGCAGGGCGTCGGGGATATCAGGATCGGTGGCGCGCCACCGGCGGCCGTCGATGATCAGACGGCGCCCGTCGGCGGTCCGCTCAGGGTCGGTCGGGCACGCCATCACCGGAGCTGGTCCAGCGCCGCCAGCCGGTCGCTGGCCACCCAGACGTCGGTGATCAGGCCACCGCTCCAGGCGTAGACCGAGAACTCGTCGACCTGCACCGGCCGTCCACTCGCGGCGACGCCGAGGAAGGCCGCCCCGGTGTGGGTTCCGGTGTCGGTGAAGTGCGCCGCCACCAACGGCGCGTTGACGATCAGATGGCGGATCCGCCAGTGGTAGTCCGGGAAAGCGGCCACGACCTCGCCGAGCCCGGCCGCGTAGGCCGTCAGCCCGGTCGGCTCGTCGTTGACCCGGATGTCCTCGGCGACGAACTCATCGAGGCGGTCGAAGTCGTGGGCGTTGCACAAGGCGTTGTAGCGGCGGTAGCGATCGGCGAGCTCCTGGTCGGCCGGAGAGTCGGTCACGGCCTCAGCCTGCCACCGTGCCGGACCGGGCCAGGAACCCGGCAGCGACGGCGACCTCCCCGCGATATGGTCGTACGCGGACCGCGCCCCCGCCGGTCCGGAGAACGAAGACCCTTCACGTACGAGGACGGCCCATGACCGCAGGAGCCATCGCTGGCCTGATCGCCGCCATTGCCTTTGTCGCACTGGTGGCGCTGGCGGCCGTCCCCTTGCTGAAGCTGGGGCGGGTACTGGAGGAGGTCCGGCTGGCGGTCCGCGACATCGGCCACGAGTCGGTGCCGATCCTGACCGAGCTGCGGGGCACCGTGGCGGCGACCAACACCGAGCTGGAGAAGCTGAGCCTGGTCACCGAGGACGTGGCGAAGGTGAGCGCGAACGCCACCGTGGTCAGCGAGAACGCCGCCCAGATGACCAGCCTGTTCACCGTCACCCTGGGCGGGCCGCTGGTCAAGACCGCGGCGCTCGGCTACGGCATCCGCAAGGCCCTCCGCGGTGAGGGCCGCCGCAGTCGGCGAGGTGTCGCATGATCCGGCGCTTCTTCTGGTTCGCCCTGGGCGCCGGGGTGGCCGTCTTTGTCTTCGTGCAGATCCGCAACGTGCTGCGCCAGGCCACCCCACAGGCGGTCGGGCAGCGGGTCGCCGACCAGGCGGCCGGCATCGGCGCCTCGGCGCGCGACTTCACCGACCGGGTCCGAGCTGCCATGGCCGAGCGCGAGGCGGAGATCCGCTCCGAGCTCGGCCTGCCCGAGTAGCCCTGCACCCACCTGACTCTGCCCAAGGACCATCGATCATGAAAACCGCCGAGATCCGGCGCCGATTCCTCGACTTCTTCGCCGCCCGCGGCCACGAGGTGGTGCCGTCTGCGCCCTTGCTCTACAACGACCCGACCCTGCTGTTCGTCAACGCCGGCATGGTGCCCTTCAAGCCCTACTTCACCGGTGTCGAGGCGCCGCCCTTCGACCGGGCCGCCAGCGTGCAGAAGTGTGTCCGCACCCTGGACATCGAGGAGGTGGGCAAGACCACCCGGCACGCCACCTTCTTCCAGATGAACGGCAACTTCTCCTTCGGCGACTACTTCAAGGCCGAGGCGATCAGGTTCGCGTGGGACCTGGTGACCGGCTCCGCCGACGGCGGCGGCTACGGCTTCGACCCGGACCGGATCTGGGTCACCGTGCTGCACTCCGACGACGAGGCGGCCGCGTTGTGGGAGAACATCGCCGGCCTGGAGCCGGAGCGGATCCAGCGCCGCGGTCTGCTCGACAACTACTGGCACATGGGCATCCCGGGACCGGGCGGCCCGTGCAGCGAGATCTACGTCGACCGCGGTTCTGAGTACGGTCCCGACGGCGGTCCGGTGGTGGACGAGGACCGGTTCCTGGAGATCTGGAACCTGGTGTTCATGCAGGAGGAGCTCGCCACCGTGCGGGCCAAGGACGACTTCGACGTGGCGGCGCCGCTGCCGAAGAAGAACATCGACACCGGCATGGGCCTGGAGCGGGTCGCCTACCTGCTGCAGGGCGTGGACAACCTCTACGAGATCGACCAGGTCTTCCCGGTCATGGCGCGGGCCGCGGAGATGGCCGGGAAGACCTACGGCGCCGGCGGGGACGACGACGTACGGCTCCGCGTGGTCGGCGACCACGTCCGGTCCGGCCTGATGCTGATCGGCGACGGCGTCACCCCCGGGAACGAGGCGCGGGGTTACGTGCTGCGCCGGCTGTTGCGCCGGGTGGTCCGGGCGATGCGGCTGCTCGGCGTGGCCGAGCCGGTGCTGCCCGAGCTGCTGCCGCTGAGCCGGGACCTGATGGGGGAGTCCTACCCCGAGCTGGTCAACACCTGGGACCGGATCTCCTCGATCGCCTACGCCGAGGAGGACGCGTTCCGGCGCACCCTGACCACCGGTACCCAGATCTTCGACCTGGCGGTGACCGAGACCAAGCAGTCCGGCCAGTCCGTGCTGCCGGGCAGCCGGGCGTTCCAGCTGCACGACACGTACGGCTTCCCGATCGACCTGACCCTGGAGATGGCGGCCGAGCAGGGGCTGCAGGTCGACGAGCCGGCGTTCCGCACCCTGATGCAAGGGCAGCGCGACCGGGCCAAGGCCGATGCCAAGGCCAAGAAGGCGGGCGGGCAGGCCAGCGAGGTCTACAAGGACCTGCGGGCACCCGGCCCGACCCCGTTCACCGGCTACACCGAGCTGTCCACCGAGTCGACGGTGCGCGGCATCGTCCGCGACGGGGCCCTGGTCGAAGCGGCCGAGGAGGGCTCGGTCGTGGAGGTGGTGCTGGAGCGCACCCCGTTCTACGCCGAGTCCGGCGGACAGGACTCCGACGCCGGGCTGATCACCGGCGACGGCGTCTCGCTCGAGGTGCTGGACGTGCAGCGGCCGGTCAAGGGACTGATCGTGCACAAGGTCAAGGTGGCCGCCGGCGCGCTGGTCACCGGTGCGGACGTGCTGGCTGCGGTGGACGGTGAGTGGCGGCTGGGGGCCTGCCAGGCCCACTCCGGCACCCACGTGATGCACGCGGCGCTGCGCCAGGTGCTCGGTCCGACCGCCCTGCAGAGCGGCTCGTACAACAAGCCGGGATACCTCCGCCTGGACTTCGCCTGGCCGTCGGGGCTCAGCCAGCAGGTGCGGTCCGACGTCGAGGAGGCCGCCAACCGCGCCATCCGGTCCGACCTGAGCGTCTCGGCGACCTACATGCCACTGGCGACCGCCCGGGAGATCGGCGCGCTGGCCCTGTTCGGCGAGACCTACGGCGAGCAGGTCCGCGTCGTGGAGATCGGCGGCCCGTGGTCGCGCGAGCTGTGCGGTGGCACCCACGTCCAGCACACCTCCCAGATCGGGCTGGTCACCATGACCGGGGAGTCCTCGGTCGGGGCCGGGGTGCGCCGCGTGGAGGCGTTCGTCGGCATCGAGGCGTTCCACTTCCTGGCGAAGGAACGGGCCCTGGTGATGGGGCTGAGCGACTTGCTCAAGGTGCAGCCGGACCAGCTGCCCGACCGGGTGGCCCGGCTTGTCGCTCAGCTCAGGACGGCCGAGAAGCAGATCAACGACCTGCGCAGCCAGGCTGCGCTGGCCGACGTGGGCGCGCTGGTCGCCGGTCGGCAGGACCTCGCCGGGGTGGCTTACATCGCCCACCAGGCGGACGGGGTGGCCGGCAACGAGCTGCGCAACCTGGCGCTGGAGGTGCGGAACCGGGTGGCCGACACACCGGCGGTGGTCGCAGTAGTCGGCGGTACGCCGGAGAAGCCGTCGGTCGTCGTGGTGACCACCGAGGCGGCCCGGAACCGCGGCCTCAAGGCCGGGGACCTGGTGCGGGGGGCCAGCGAGACCCTCGGCGGCCGGGGCGGCGGCAAGGACGACATCGCCCAGGGCGGTGGCACCGACGGCAGCCGGGCGGCCGACGCCCTCAAGGCTGTGGAGCAGGCGATCGGACAGGTGCTGCAGCCGGCGTGACCTTTCGTCGCGGGGTCCGGCTCGCCGTGGACTGGGGTGACGTTCGGATCGGGGTGGCGGCCTGCGACGCCGGCGGTGTACTGGCCTATCCGCTGACTACCGTCGCGGCCGGCACGGACGAGGTCGCCGACCTAGCTGGGCTGGTGGCCGAGCACACGCCGCTGGAGGTGCTGGTCGGGCTGCCGCGGTCGCTGGACGGCCGGGAGGGGCCCGCGGCGGCGAAGGCCCGGGAGCGCGCCGGCCGGCTGGCCGCGGCCGTCGCCGTACCGGTCCGGCTGGTCGACGAGCGGCTGACCACGGTGACCGCGAGCCGCCGGCTGCGGGCCGGCGGGCGCACCGCCAAGCAGCAGCGGGCGGTGGTCGACGCGGCCGCCGCAGCGGCGATCCTGGAGCAGGGCCTGTCGTTCGAACGTGCACGAGGGCACCCTCCCGGGGAGTTAGTATCGGCCTCTGGTGCCGACTGAGACCCGGTCGGCCGTGCCCCAGGGAGATCCACCACCCGTGTCATCGATGCTCGACCCGGAGGTCAAACCCAGCCCGGCGAGAGAGATCGTGCACAAGGGCAAGGGCTGCCTCGCGGTGATCGTCGCGGCTGCCGTGCTGGCTTTCGGCGGCTACTTCGTGTGGGACAAGGCGACCGGCTTCGTCGCCACCCTCGGCGAGGTGCCGGACTACCCCGGACCCGGCAAGGGCAAGGTCACCGTCGACGTCCCGGCCGGCTCCTCGCTGGACGTCATCGGCGGCATCCTGATCGACAAGGACGTGGTCAAGTCGAGCAAGGCCTGGGACCAGGCGGTGCGCTCCGAGGAGCGGGCCCAGAGCGTCCAGGCCGGCAGCTACATCATGCGGACGCAGATGCGCGCCATCGACGCGCTCCGGCTGCTGATCAATCCGGGCAGCTCCCGGATCCGGTCGAAGTTCACCGTGCCCGAGGGTCTGCGGCTGTCCGCCCAGGTCGACGTGCTGGCCAAGGAAACCAAGATCAAGAAGAGCAGCTTCGAGGCCACGCTGAAGCGCCCGCAGAACCTCGGCCTGCCCAAGTACGCGAAGAACAAGCCCGAAGGCTTCCTGTTCCCCGACACCTACGAGCTGACCGCCGAGTCGACGGCCACCTCGACCATGGAGCAGATGGTCACCCAGTACAAGACCGTCGCCCGGGAGGTCAAGCTGGAGGAGTCGGCGAAGAGGCTCAAGCTGAGCCCGTACGAGGTGCTGACCGTGGCGAGCATCATCGAGAAGGAGGTCAACCGGCCCGAGGACCGGCCCAAGGTCGCCCGGGTGATCTACAACCGGCTGGCCAAGGACATGAAGCTGCAGATGGACTCGACGGTCACCTACGCGGAGGACCTCACCGGCACAACGACGTCGGCGAAGCAGCGGAAGAGCCGCTCGCCCTACAACACCTACCGCTACAAGGGCCTGCCTCCGGGTCCGATCGCCGCGCCCGGGAGGGCGGCGCTGCAAGCGGCGGCCCAGCCGGAGAAGGGCAAGTGGCTGTACTTCGTGACGGTGAATCTGGACACCGGCGAGACCAAGTTCGCCAGCAACAACAAAGAGTTCAAGAAGCTGGTGGCCGAGTTCCAGGCCTGGTGCCAGGCCAACCAGGGCCGTTGTGTCAGTTGAGGCCCGCACTCGCTGCGGGGTCCTCGGCTCCCCGATCGAGCACTCGCTGTCACCGAACCTGCACCGTGCCGCCTATGCGGCCCTGGGCCTGGACTGGGCCTATGACCGGTTCGAGCTGACGGCCGAACAGCTGCCGGCCTTCGTGGCGGGCCTCGATGACAGTTGGCGGGGGCTCAGCCTGACCATGCCCCTCAAAGAGGCGGTGCTCGGCCTGGGCGAGGTCGACCCGGTCGCCCGGCGGGCCGGCGGGGGCAACACCCTGATCCTCGACGGACCGCGCCGCCGGGTCTACAACACCGACGTGCCGGGGCTGGTCTGGGCGGTCCGCCGCGCGACCGCCGTGGCGCTGCCCCGGGTCACCCTGCTGGGCTCCGGGGCCACAGCTCGCT
>DATHBQ010000027.1:0-6713 GCA_035296105.1 Propionibacteriaceae bacterium
CTGAGACCACGAACGCCTGAATTCGCTACGCGCGTTTCCGCGCCTCCCGGCGCGTCGCGCGCTCGGCGCACGGCTGGCGTAGCGAATTCAGGCGGTTCCTGTCGCGAGCTGCTGGAGCCGGCCGCTCACCCCTCGACCAGCCGGGCGGCGTAGTCGGGCAGCGCGAGGCCGTCTGTGGCGGCGGCGCGACGCAACGCGGCGCGAGCGTGGTCCGAGGAGTGACCGCGTCCGATCAGCACGCCCACGGCCTGGTTGATCACCTCGTACTCGGTCAGACCGGACAGACCGGAGGCCGTCGAGTCCGGTGGCAGGTCGGCGTCCAGCGCGACGGCCGGTTGGCGGCCGTTCCCGTCCACATCCGTCGCGGCGTTCCCCGCCCCGTGCAGGCGCTGTAGGTAGGCCAGATCGGAGGCCAGGTCGACAAAGGCTCCCGGGCTGCCCGCGTAGAGGACGATCCGGCTCTCCGGGTCGAAGCCGGGCTCCATGCTGGACAGGGCGACGCGGAGGGAGGCGCTCGGCCGCACCCCGTCGATGTCGCCGAAGGCGGTCAGGGTGACCGGCCACCCGTCGAGGACCAAGGTCAACCGCAGCCCGAGATAGGACGACACCGCCGTCCGCAGGTGCACGGCCAACGCCGTCAGGGAGTCGATGATGGCGCTGTCGTCGCCGAGGCCGCTGCCCTCGACGAGGCCGCGCAGGTGAGACGGAAGATCGGTCGGGAGATCCACCGGTGACGCTCCGAAGAAGCGGATCCGCCCGCTGGCTCAGTCTCGCCTGAATGTGGGCCAGCCGGTTGCTGACTCAAGATGGCGGCCGTTACGGACCTGGGGGGTGCATCGCCGCGTCACGTTCGACCATACGCGCCAGATCGGGTCGGACCTAACCGGTTGGATTCTCCCCGGCCGAGCTGTATCGGGCGGCCCGCAGCACCGCCTCGTCGACGATGTGCTGAGCCACCACCGCCATCTTGCGGTGCTCGGCCTGGCTCAGCTCGCGCAGCCGGTCCATGGCTTCGGCCACGGTGCCGCCGCTACGGCTCATCATGATCCCGATAGCGCGGTCGACGACTCCGCGCGCCTCCAACGCCGTCTGCAGCTGCGCAGCGAGCCGCCGGGTCCGGGCCAGCGCGTGAGCATTCTGAACCGCGATAGCGGCCGGAGCGGCGAAGCCCATCCCCAGCTGGGCGGCGCGTTCGTCGAAGGCGTTCTTGGCGTAGGCATACACGTTCATCGCCCCGATGACCCCATCAGGCGCGATCAACGGCAGGGACACCACGCTGTGCACGCCGAGCCGGGCGACGCGACCCCCGAACCGAGGCCAACGCGGGTCACCCCCCAACGACCCCGACAGCACGGGCTTCGCCTCGGCGGCGGCACTGATGCAGGGCCCCTGACCCATCCCGTACTGAATGTCGTCGATATGGCTCACGAAGGACGCCGTCGCTACGACGGTGTCCGGCCGGTCCTGCTCCAGCAGCGTGAGGCCGGCGCCGTCCGCTCCAGGGATTGCCTGTACGGCGTAGCTGGCGACCCGGGTGAGCAGGCCCTCGAGGTCCAGGTCGCCCGACGACAACCGCGACAGGCTCTCCAGGCTCGCGCGCAGGTCGGCCTCCTCGGACGTCCGCGGGTCATCAGCGGCCGCATCGCCCAGCGGTCTCTCTTCCGGATCCATAGCTGCTCGGGTCCCTCCATGGCCGGGCTCAGGCGACGCTGGAACTCTAGCCGCTGGCGGCGCGCACTCAACCGCTTGTTTCCCGGGCCCACCTCGGACCCACCGGCCGCGGGGCCCGGACGAGGCCTCTGGTTTACAAGGTATAGTTAGGGAACTGCTCGAACGCAGTCGGCCTGGGGCCGGAGCCGCCGCGGTTACGCCGCGCCTCGCAAGCGATCACGCTGCCGCCCAGACAATCATCTGAGACCGACTCGTTGACGGGATCCCTCTCTTGACCACTGTCCTCACCTCCCCATCCCGGTCGACAGCCGGCTCTGAACGGGGAGGCAGCTCCTTCACTGCGCTCACCAAGAAAGTCCATGAGCTCGGTCTGATGCGTCGCCGCTACGGCTACTACTGGACCAAGCTCATCGGCGCCACACTCGCGCTGACCGCCTGGGTCCTCGCCTTCGTCTGGCTCGGCGACTCGTGGCTGCAGCTCATCTCGGCCGGGGTGCTCGGCGTCCTGATGACGCAGATCGCCTTCCTCGGCCACGACGCCGCCCACCGGCAGATGTTCAAGTCCGGCCGCTGGAACGACTGGATCAGCCTGATCGTGGCCAACCTTCTCGTCGGCATCAGCTACGGCTGGTGGCAGAGCAAGCACACCCGGCACCACGCCAGGCCGAACACCGAAGGGGCCGATCCCGACATCGCGCTCAGCGCCATCTCGATGACGCCGGCGATGGCCACCCGCCACCGCAGCCCCCTGCTGCGCTGGCTCGTGGCCCGTCAGGGTTGGTACTTCTTCCCACTGCTGCTCCTCGAGGGCGCGTCCCTGCACTGGGACGGCATCAAGCGGGTATTCGGCCGTGGCAAGGTGGAGCGCCGCTGGGTCGAGATGACCTTCCTGGCGGTACGGCTGGGCGGGCTGCTCACCCTGGTCTTCATCGTGCTGCCGCCGGGCATGGCCGTCGCGTTCCTCGCCGTCCAGCTGGCCGTGTTCGGCTTCTACATGGGCTTCTCGTTCGCGCCCAACCACATCGGCATGCCGCTGGTGTCGCCGAAGCTCAAGCTCGACTTCCTCCGCCGCCAGGTGCTGATGAGCCGCAACATCCGCGGCGGGACGTGGATGTCGATCTTCATGGGCGGCCTGAACTACCAGGTCGAGCACCACCTGTTCCCCTCCATGGCCCGACCGCACCTACGCCGGGCGCAACCGCTGGTCGCCGCGTACTGCGCGGCCGAGGGCATTCCCTACACCCAGACGACCATCTGGCAGGCCTATCGCAGCGTGATCGGCTACCTCAACACGGTCGGCCTGGCCGGGAAGGACCCGTTCCTCTGTCCGATGGTCGCACAGCGCCGGGCGCTCTGAGGCGCGCCACCGCGTGTCCGGTTTGACGTAACCGAACCGGACGGGTAAGGTTTACAGCGTAAACCAGTGCGCATCCGCTGCGCTGGTCCTGACCGGAGCCAAGCCAGTCGCCCGGTCCCGCGGCATTCCAGCCGTCATCGTTTGGAGAAATCACATGTCCACAACTCCGTCCTCCTACACGCCTGAGCGCCAGCTCGACCCGCGTCCCGTGGCGAACGAGACCAAGGCCTCGTTCAAGACCACTGAACTGGTGGTCTACGTCCTCGCGGTCCTCGGTGTCCTGATCGCATCACTGGTGACCGACGTCGGGGCCGACGGTCAGGGCTTCAGCGCCTACCAGGGCTGGTTCCTGGTCACGCTGCTGACCATCGGCTACATGATCAGCCGCGGTCTGGCCAAGTCCGGCAGCCGGCACAGCGACGCCCGGCACCACGACGCCTGATCTACCGCTATGCACCGTCCGCCCCGGTTCGACTAACGTCGGCCCGGGGCGGCGGTGTCTCTGGACGTCGCCCACTGCACACCTCGAGGAGAACCATGACTGAAAACCCCACTGCGGCCGACGCCGCCAACCCGACCACCCCGGACACGACCGCCCCGGCGCCCGAGACGGCGAACGCCGAGTGGCCGGTGCTGACCCCGGAAGCCGCCGCCCCGGCGCCGGGCACCGTACCGGTGACCGACCCTGAGCCGGCTGCGGCCACCCCGAGCGGACCCACCCAGTCGAGCCTCGCCGCACCCCGCGGGTTGAGCTATGCGGTCGACATTGTCTTCTGCATCGATGTCAGCGGCAGCATGACCCCCATCATCGACGCCGTGAAGGCCCACGCTCTCGGCTTCTATGACGACGTCCAGACCAACCTCACGGCCAAGGGCAAGAACGTGAGCCAGCTGCGGGTCCGCGTGGTCGCCTTCCGCGATCTCGTCGCCGACGGTGAGGCTGGGTTGGAGGAGTCGCCGTTCTACACGCTGCCCACCGAGCGCACCGGCTTCTCCGAGTTCGTCAACGGCCTGATCGCCCAAGGGGGCGGGGACATCCCGGAGTCGGGCCTGGAGGCCGTGGCCCTTTCGATCAACTCGCCGTGGACGACCACTGGCGACCGGCGCCGGCAGGTGATCGTGGTCTGGACCGACCAGCCTGCGCACCCGCTCGACCCATCCGTGGTGCCCGCCGACCTCGCGTCACGCATCCCCGCCGACTTCAGCGCCCTGACCGACGTCTGGGAGGACGAGCAGGGTGTCATGGGCTCCAGCTCCAAGCGACTGATCCTCTTCGCGCCGGACGGCCCGGGCTGGAGTGACATCTCCTCGGTGTGGGAGAACGTCGTGCATCACCCGTCCCAGGCCGGCGGCGGCCTGTCCGAGGTGGACTACGGCACAATCATCGACTCCATCGGCAACTCGGTGTGAGCGAGTTCCGGGACGCCGGGTCACCCCCCGACTACCGGTCGACATCCGGGCCGACACTGTCCTTCGCCTTCAACCTGGGCAAAGTCCTCGACCAGGGCGAGGACTCCGACCCGATCGTCCGCGACGGGCCGGACCTCGGCCTGGTCGGGGTGTTCGACGGGATGGGCGGGGCCGGCGGCACGGTGTACGAGACCCCGAGCGGACCACGTACCGGCGCGTACCTCGCCTCCCGGATCGCGCGGGATGTGGTCGAAGCCCGGATGCTCGAGCTGCTCGAGCCCGACTGGAACCTGAACGGGAAGGCGGCCGCAGAGGATCTCCGCCGGTCGGTCCGGCAGGCGCTGGAGGAGCGGCTCGCCGAGCTCAAGGCGCCGCCGAGCCGGTTGCGCTCGAAACTGCTCCGGGCTCTGCCGACCACTATGGCGGTCGTCGCGCTGCAACGCGCCGACCGTGGCGGGCCGACCTGGGCCGGCCATGTGTTCTGGGCTGGCGACTCGCGGGCGTACGTGCTGACGTCGAGCGGTATCTCCCAGCTCAGCACCGATGACCTGCGGGACCCCGGGGACGCCCTGTCCAATCTGCGGCACGACTCGGTGGTCAGCAATGCCATGTCCGCCGACACCGACTTCCACGTCAACTACCGTCGGGTGGAACTCGATGCGCCGTTCCTGCTGGTCTGTGCGACCGACGGCTGCTTCGGCTACGTGCCGACGCCAATGCATTTCGAGCACCTGCTGCTCCGGGGACTGAAGGGTGCCCGTACCACCCGGGCCTGGTCGGCCGCGGTGCAGGCGGCGATCGTCCCCGTCACGGGTGACGACGCCGCGATGGCGGTACTGGGGGTCGGCACCGACCTGCAGGGCTTCCAGTCCTTGCTGAATCCCCGCCTGGCCGAGCTGGAGCGCGAGTTCATCGAACCTCTGGGCCAGCTTCGGCGAACGGTCGAGGATGCTGAACGCGCCCTCGTTGAGGCCCGCCAGCGCCACGAGGAACAGATGGCGACCCTTTGGGCGCAGTATTCAGAGGGCTACGAGCGACACCTCCGGCCGACTCCGGACGGGCCCGTCGACGAGGAGCTCGACGAGGCTCCGCGCTGGAACGAGCCGACGGTGGTGGTCGACGACGTTGACGAGCCGACGCCGGTGGTCGAGGAGGTCGACAAGGCCCAGGAGCACGAGGCCGGACCCGGGCGTACGGCGGAGGTGACGTCGTGAGGGCCGGCGACGTCATCAACGGCTACACCCTCCTGGAGGACTTCAAGGTCGTCGGCGCCGGGCTGAGCCAGTGGACCTTCGCCGAACGCGGCGGCCGGCAGTTCTTCCTCAAGCAGTTCCTCAGCCCGACCTACCCGGACGACGCGGCGCCCGGAAGTGCGAAGACCAAGGCGAAGAAGCGGGCCCGCTGCGCGGCCTTCGAGAGCCACCACCGCGGGGTCCAGGCCGTGCTGGCGCCGCTCTCGGCGTACGGCGGGAACCTCATCGTGACCCTGGACTTCTTCCGGTGGGGCGCGAAGTACTACAAGGTCACCGAGAAGGTCGACGCCGAGTCGATGGAGCCGCGCGACATCGCCCGGCTCGACTTCCGTCTCCAGTTGGTGCTGCTGAAGTCCGTCGCCCATAGCTTGAAGATCCTGCACGACCTGCGGATCGTGCACAGTGACCTGAAGCCCAGCAACGTCATGGTCAAGCGCACCGAGCTGGGCTACACCAGCAAGCTGATTGACTTCGACAGTTCCTACCTGGCCGGCAACCCGCCGCCGCCCGAGGACATCGTCGGCACGATCAACTACTACTCTCCCGAGCTGCTGGGCTACATCCAGGAGGCGGGCGTCCTCCCGCATCAGCTCGGTGTGGCCTCCGATGTGTTCTCGCTGGGGCTGATCTACACCGAGTTCCTGACCGGCGCCCCGCCGCCCTTCGATGCCGCGACGTACCACGAACCAGCGGTTGCGGTGCGTCATGGCGAGACCCTGCGCATCCCGCGCGACCGGGTGGTCCCCGAGCTGGCCGATCTGGTCGACCAGATGATGGCCGCCGACCCCGCCCACCGGCCGACGATCGCCAAGGTGCATGCCACCTTGATGAGCATCCGGACCGGTACCCCCGACCTCCCGGCCCGACCGACCAGACCGGCGGCACCGGCCGCACCCAGCGCACTGCGCGGCAAGGGGCTGCGGGCGACCCGGCCGGCGGCCCCGGCCGACGCGGAGCCTGCTCCGCGCGGCCGCCTGGTGGGCAAGCTGATCTCCAAGATCACCGATAGGTCCCGCTGATGA
>DATHBQ010000028.1:0-2994 GCA_035296105.1 Propionibacteriaceae bacterium
GGCACAGCTTGGCGATCTCGACGGCGTGGTCGAGGTCGCGCGCCTCGACGACGTAGAAGCCGCCGAGGGCCTCCTTGGTCTCGACGAACGGGCCGTCCGTCACCGTGCCGGCACCCTTGATCGTGGTGGCCGTCGTCGTGGCCGCGAGCGCCTCCCCGCCCGCGAGGGACCCACCGAGCTCGAAGACCTGCTTGACGAACGTGCTGTGCGCGTCGACCAGCGCGCCCCACGCCTCGGGCGACATGGTCGCGTAGCGCGCCTGGTCTTCGTAGATGAGGATTGCGTACTTGGTCATGGAACTGCCTCCTGCACTGGGTCGCGGGCCGGCCTGTCCGGCTCCGTCATCAACTACGACGAACACCCTGCCGCCGGATCGACAGCCAGGCCTGGATCTTCTTCAAGATTTTTCCGGCGCCGCCGCCGGTCGCGCGGTCGGTTATGCGCCAGGTCGAGGATCACCTGTCGCGTTTCGTCGATCCTGACCCGGACGCGCTGGTGTTCACCCTCGCCCGGGGCGGACCCCTGGCGCGGTCTCTGTTTGCTCGCCGTGTCTGGCGGCCGGCGGCGGCGCGGGCCGGCCTACCAGGGATCACCTTTCATGGACTGCGGCACAGCTTCGTAGCGATCCTGGTGGCCGCCGGCTGCAACGTCCGGGAAGTGTCCGAGTGGGCCGGTCACAACAACGTCGCCTTCACCCTGACCCGCTACGGCGGCCTGTTCGAGGACGGCTCAGACGAGGCCGTCGACCGCCTGGACGCGCTGCTCGGCGGGACCGATCCGGCGTCCGCTGAGGTGGTCGAGCTGCGGCGTACGGAGGAGTCGTGAGTCCCGCCTGCCCCCTTGGGCCGTCAGCAGAGAAATGTCGACATGCCTCGTCAGAGGCGTTTTCGCTGGTGGGAGTGGGGTTCGGAGGGGTGGGCCTAAGTGGACTTGAACCACTGACCTCTGCCTTATCAGGGCAGCGCTCTAACCGACTGAGCTATAGGCCCGCACGACGCGCGGGTGCCCGACGGGCACAAGGGGCAAGGTTAGTCGATGCCCGCGCCGGGCCTCAACCTGGTTGGTCCGGAGTCTGCTTCAGGGTGCTGCACTTTCGGCGCCGAGAATCTGCAGCAGGCTGCAGCGAAGTGGCCGGCGACGCCACCCACCGTGGCGAGGTCGGGTACGCCAACCCGTACGGTGACCCTTGTGAACGGCGACCTCCGGCTCCGGGCCGACCACGTGGTCACCCCGACGGGGACGGTCGACGACGCGCTGCTCACGATCAGCGGCACCCGCGTGACGTCCTGCTCGCCGCACGAACCGTCCCCCGGTCAAGAGCCCGAGCATGTGCCCGGCTGGGTGGTCCCGGGGTTCGTCGACACCCACGTCCACGGCGGCGGCGGGTCCGACTACGCCACCGACGACCCGCAGCAGGCGGTCGACGCCCGCGCGTTCCACGCCGCTCACGGCACCACCACCAGCCTGGCCAGCCTGGTCACCGCCCCGATCGAGCTGCTCTGCCGCCAGCTCAAGACCCTGGCCGACGTCGTCGAGGACGGTCACTTCGCCGGCATCCATCTGGAGGGGCCGTTCCTGTCCCCCGCCCAGCCGGGCGCGCACGACCCGACCCTGTTGCGGGAGCCGGATCCGGCCACCGTCGAGCAGCTGATCACCGCCGGCCGCGGGGCGCTGATGGTCATCACCCTGGCCCCCGAGCTGCCCGGGGCCGACGCGGCCATCAGACAGCTCCTGGATGCCAACGTACGTGTGGCCTTCGGCCATACCGATGCCGACCAGCCTGCCGCCGTCAAGGCCCTCGACGCCGGGGCCAGCGTCGCGACCCATCTCTTCAACGCCATGCGCGGCATCCACCACCGCGAGCCCGGCCCGATCCCCTTTCTGCTCACCGACGACCGGATGAACGTCGAGCTGATCGCCGACGGGTTCCACGTGCACCCGGACGTCCTCCGACTGGCCCTCGCCGCCGGCGGCCCGAACCGGGTCATGCTGGTAACCGATGCCATGGCCGCGTCGGGCATGCCGGACGGGGAGTTCCGGCTCGGCGACCGGGCGGTCCGGGTACGCGACGGCCAGGCCCGTCTGGTCACCGACGACGGCAAGCCCGGGTCCATCGCCGGATCGACGCTCACCATGGCCCGCGCCTTCGCGGTGATGACCGCGATCACCGGCGACATCCCCACCGTCGCCGGCCTCGCCTCCACCAACGCCGCCCGGCACTACGAGCTGGCCGACGCGGGCCGGATCGAGCCCGGCTGCCGTGCTGACCTGTGCGTCGTCGACGACCAGGGCGGGCTGCAGCGCGTGATGCGGGACGGCCAGTGGCTTCCTCGACCGGAATCCCGGTGATCCCATGAGCGTCGACGTACGCGAACGACTCGGCGACCCGACCCTGGGGTCCCGCATCCGCGCGCTGGGCTTCCGGCCTGACGACGCTGCCGCGGCCGAGCAGGCCGCGCGAGAAGTCCTGGCTCGGCCGGACGACCTCAACATCGTCGGCACCATGGCCGACCGCCTCATCACCCACCTCGGCGACTTCACCGCCATGGGCCACCCGGACGTCTGGTCCGACGCTCCCGCGGATCCCAACGGCGTGCTGCCACTGCTCACCCTTGTCGTGACGGCTCCCGAGGTCGCCGAGTGGCACGCCCGTCGCGGCATCCCCGCCGACATCTCCGCTGCCTCGCTGACCGACCTCGGTCAGCAGGTCTGGGTCCACCGGCTGACCTTCGACACCTTCGGTCTGCACACCCATGACTGGCTGACCATCGCCTGGTCGGGCGCCCTCTTCTGGCTGGGTCGGCTGCAGTTCAACCTGCACCCCGAAGGTGGTGGTTGGGTGCTGAACACCCACATCCCGCGAACCGGTCCGCTCACCCCCGAGGCCGTCGACAACTCGTTCGCCGAGGCCACCCGGTTCTTCGCCACCTACTTCCCGGACTACCCGACCCGGGACTTCGTCTGCGCGAGCTGGCTCCTGGAACCGGCCCTGAC
>DATHBQ010000029.1:0-11407 GCA_035296105.1 Propionibacteriaceae bacterium
CTGACCAACTGTCAGTGGCGGGGCGCACACTTACGAATCACTGGACAACGTTCCGTACCGGTTGCGGGATGACGGCGAGAACTGCGAAGGAGAGCAAGAACAGATGGGTGCTGTAGCGGACGTCACTGACGCGACCTTCTCCGAGGTCGTGCTCAAGTCGGACAAGCCGGTCATGGTCGACTTCTGGGCCGACTGGTGCGGTCCCTGCAAGCAGGTCTCGCCGATCATCGAGGAGCTGGCCCGCCAGCACGGTGACAAGGTCACCTTCGTCAAGATGGACACCAACACCAACCCGGTGACCCCGGCCAACAGCCACGTGCTCGGCCTGCCGACCATCCAGGTCTACGTCGGCGGCGAGCTGGTGAAGGCGTTCAAGGGCGCGAAGTCCAAGTCGGCGCTGCTCGGCGCGATCGAGGAATACCTCTAGACCTCTGCTTCCCCACTTGTCGAAGGGTCGCCTCGCGCACCCTTCGACAAGGTTCGGGTGGTTCGGTCAGAAGAAGTCGTTGCAGAACGGCAGCCGGTCCCAGGCGAAGGCCGCCGCCATCCGGCTGAGCGCACCCGGTGTGTGCTCGCCAGCCAGGCCGGCCTGACGCAGGGCGGCGGGTGAGTTCCCGCCGAGATAGACCGCACCGAGCTGGGCGACGGCCAGGCTGACGTCGGGCTGGTCCTGCGTCCGGCTGACCTCTGCTCCCTCCGGCCCGCCGCGTAGCCGGAACCGGCCGTGGTTCTGTGGCAGCAGGTCGTCGACGACCTCGAGCACGAGGTCGACCTCGGCCGGGTACCGCCGGGCGGTCAGTGCCGCGGGCACATCGATGATCCGGGCGTACGTGCCGTCGGCGGTCTCGGTGCTGATCGCCCGGGGATCGGTGACCAGCAGCCGGAGCGGCTCGTCGGCCGGCGAGTCCGGGCGCCGGAACGAACGGACCAGGTCCAGGTTGAGCAGGAACCGCCACAGAGCCGCGTACGCGGTCGGCCCGGCAGCGTCCAGGTCGGCCACGTTGACCTCTGCACCACCGTCCGGGCCGCCGTCCTTGACCCGGAAGTACGTGTAGCCGTCGGGCTGCCCGTCGCCGGCGAAGTGCAGCGCGAACCGGTACGCCGAGCCGCCGTCCCGCCAGACCTCCGGATCGTGCAGCCGGACCTCCCACCAGGCGGCGGAGCGGGCCAGCGCTCCCGGCCGCTGGGACAGCCAGCCCTCGCGGAGCTGAGTGGCCACGGCGAGGAACTCCGCCCGGTCGACCTCGCCGACCGAGCCGTCGCCGAAGTCGACGTACGGGGCGAAGGTCATCGTCCGGGTCGGCCCGGACAGCCGCAACCGGGAAAGCGTCTCGCCGTAGCCATACCGCCCATAGATCGCGTGCTCCGACGCCCAGAGCAGCGCGACCGGCTCGGCGCCGCGGGCCGCGATCTCCTCGAGCTGGTGGGTCATCATCGCCCGCAACAGCCCGCGTCGGCGGTAGGCCGGGGCCACGGTGACCAGGGTGACCGCCGCGACGGGCACCGAGCCGCCCGGCACGATCATGGTGGCCGTGTACGCACCGGTGCTGGAGATCCAGCGGCCGTCGACGGCGAACCCGAAGTTGCGCTCCGGCTCGAACACCGCCCGGTGCGGTTCCCACAGCTCGGGCTTGTAGTCGCTGTGGAACCCCCGCAGCACGGCGGCGTAGTACTCGTCGGTGCGCTCGGCGGTTACCGGGGTCAGGGTCAGCTCGGCCAGGTGAGGTGGCGTCGTCGTCACGGTCCCCAACCCTGTCAGGAGAGGCTTGGAAATAGCCAGCCGTTTGCGACGCCCGTCGACCGATCCGGCTCAGATGCGGTAGATCGTGATGGCGTACCCCACTCGGTCGATCGGTGTGCTGCTGCCGATCAGGGCGGCGAGACGCTCATCGGCCCCCGCGGCCAGGCTGTCCGAGACCACGAGCAGGCCGCGAACCTGTTCCGGCGGCACGGTCAGCGGGTCACCAGCCGAGATACCGTACGCGGCGGGGACGCCGCTGCCCTTGTAGGCCAGCCAGACCGGCTGGCCCGGATACCGTTCCCGGAGCCGGTCGGCGAGCCGGCCCAGGTCCTGGCCCCAGTCGACGTTCGAGTCGTGCAGATGGCGGGCCGTGGCCGCGGGACCGCCGAAGGCCTCGTTCGCGTAGGGCAGGTAGTAGGGGAACGTCCGCAGCGAGCTGACCGCCACGAAGGCCACCAGCGCCGCCACGATCGCGGTCACCCGACGGCTACGCAGCACCGTCACGGCGCCGGCCACGACGGCGAGGAAGATCGGCACCACGATCACGTAGCGGGTGCCGAGGTTGCGGGCCCCGAAGGCAGCCACCATCGCCAGCACGGCGGGCGTCAGCAGCAGGTACGGCACCGCCGACCGCAGCCGGCGGACCGCGAGCAATGTCGCAGTGCCCGCCACCCACAGCGCCAGCATCCCGAGCGGGGTCTTCACCAGCAGGGCGGCCGGAAAGTACCAGGGCAGTGAGCCGGAGTAGGCCCGGCCGAACAGGAAGCCGCCCCAGGTGCTGTCCTCGTAGCCGAGCTGGATGCGCATGCCGTCCCGGTACGGCTGGGGGAATGGCAGCCACTCGGTCACCAGGCCACGGATCCCACCGATGTCTGTCAGGTCGGCCGGTGACGTCCAGCGCAGCCGCGGGTCGACGACGAAGTAGCTCGCCCAGACCACCGCCACGGCGATCACCAGGACGGCTCCCGCCGCGACCAGCGCCCGTACCCACCGACGTCTCGCCGCCCGGACCGACAGGAACACGAGCAGCAGCACCACGGGCACCGCGGCCAGGGCGCTCATCTTGGTGGCGAGGGCGGCGCCCAGGGCCAGGCCGGTGACGGCCAGCCAGGGGAGCAACCGCCGGCTGCGGGCGCGCCAGGCCGCCCAAGCGGCGACGAGGAGGAAGCCGGTGGCCGGCACGTCCAGCGTGGCCAGTGACCCGTGGGCGATCACGTCCGGGGAGAAGGCGAACAGCGCCAGGGCCAGGATGCCGCCGACGGGTGAGAAGACCTCGCGGGCGAAGAGCAGGACGACCACCCCGAAGGCCAGGGTCAGCGCGATCACCGGCAGCCGGGCGAGCAGCAGCAGGCGGTCCGGGTCGTTGCCGGACTCGTAGAGCAACCGCCGCCCCAGCGCGGTCCCGTCTCCGGCGAAGCCCGGGTCGAGCTGCGGCGAGCCGAACGCCAGGCCGGCGCCGATCAGGGTCTTGCCGAGCGGCGGGTGCTCGGCGTTGTACCGCAGGCTGTGCTGCTGCCACTGCACCACGGCCGCCCCCGCGTACACCGGCTCGTCGATGGTCGGTGTCTGCTGCACCGCGGTGGTGATCATGGCCACCGCCATCTGGAGCAGCAGCGCGACCGCCGCCGCCAGCAACAGCCACCGCGACCTACCACCCTTCACTCCGACATCCCGCCTCCGGCAGAGGGCGCGCAGAAGGAGGAAAGGGCGGGAAGTGGCGGCCCGAGCGGCATCAGGACCCGCTCGGCGTACGCTCCTCCAGCCCCCACGGCGACCCGTAGGCACCGGCCAGCAGGTCGAGGAAGGGCTGGGGCGGGAAGGCCTCCGGGCCGAGGACGTCGGTGCCGGACCACACCCCGGTGGCCAGCAGCTCCAGCGCGACCACCGGGTTCACGGCGGTCTGCCAGACCACGCACTGGCTGCCGTACTCGCGCATCGTGGTCTGGTTGTCGACCACGTGGTAGAGGTACACCTCGCGCGGCTCACCGTCCTCACCGGTGCCGGTCACCCAGACTCCGGCGCAGGTGGCGCCGTGCATCTTCTCGCCGAGGAACGCCGGGTCGGGCAGGCAGGCGGCCACCACGTCCCGTGGGCTGACCAGCATCGGGGCCGGGCGCCCGCCACCGGCCGGGGTGCCGCGTACGGGGACCGGCGCGATCTTGTCCAGCCCCAGCTTGTGCAGCGTCCGCAGCACGTCGATGAACTCCGCGCCCAGGCCGTACTTGAAGGTGACCCGGCCGGCGTCGACCACGCGCGGCATGAGCACGACCTCCTCGTGCTCGACGTTCACGCACTCCACCGGCCCGATGCCGCCCGGGAAGTCGAAGACCTCGGGCTCGCTGAACGGCGCGGTGACGTACCAGCCGCGGCCGGCCTCCCATATCACCGGTGGGTTGAGGCACTCCTCGATGGTGGTCCAGATCGAGAACGACGGCGCGAAGTCGTAGCCGTCCACGGTCAGGTTCGACCCGTCGCGGGTGCCCAGCTCGTCGATCTCGGCGAACAGCTCCTCGGCCGCGTAGCGGGCGAACACGTCGGACAGCCCCGGCTCCACCCCGATCCCGACCAGCGCCAGCCGGCCGGCCGACTGCCACTGCTCGGCGACGGCGAACTGCTCGTCCCCGAGCTTCCGGCCGACGCGGGCGTAGGGCTGCTCGACGTCGGGCTGGGAGAGCGACATGGCCATGTCCAGGTAGTCCGCGCCCGCGGCGTACGCGCCGTTGAAGATCGGCATCACGAACCGCGGATCCACCGCGTTCATCACATGGGTGCCGCCGTGCTCCCGGACCAGTGCGGCCACCGAGTCGGCGTCGGAGGCGTCGACCTGGGCGGTGACGAAGCGCGGGTCGTCAACCGCTGCGACCGTCCGCTCGGCCCGCGCCGGGTCGTAGTCCGCCACCACACAGGAGTCGAAGAAGTTCCGGCGCACGGCGATCCGGGCGAACGCGTCGCCGACCCCGCCGGCGCCGATCAGGATGATGCGCATATAACAAGATCCTTTCCCTAGGGTTGCGTTTCGCCGCAGAACTGGCCGCTGACGAGCCTATTCATGCAGGACTGCGGCGTCAGGTGATGGCTCGCCAGGCCCGGCGAGCGAGGGGGAAAGCGGGGGGTGGGCTGTGTCTGGTGTGGTCGAGAAGCAGGAGCAGGCCGGCAAGGGCCTGCAGAGCGGCGCCCTCGGGCTGTGGGGCAACGTCACGATCGGGCTGGCCTCGACCGCCCCGGCGTACAGCCTGGCCGCCACGCTGGGATACGTCGTGCTCACGGTGGGCGACCGGGCGCCGGCCATGTTCCTGCTGGCCTTCGTGCCCATGCTGCTGGTGGCCGTGGCCTACCGGGAGCTCAACCGCGCCATGCCGGACTGCGGCACCACCTTCACCTGGGGCACCAAGGCGCTCGGCCCGTGGGTCGGCTGGATGGGCGGCTGGGGCGTCGCCGTCCGGCGATCATCGTGCTGGCCAACGTCGCTGAGATCGCCGGCACCTGCCTGCTGCTGTTCTTCGGCGCCGACAGCCTGGCCGAGAACGCGTTCGTACGGGTCGGGCTCGGAATCGTGTTCATCGTGGTGATGACCTACGTCTCCTACCGCGGCATCATCCTCAGCGAGCGGATCCAGGCGGTGCTGGTCACGTTCCAGTTCGCGGTCCTGGTGCTGCTCAGCGTGCTGGCCCTGGTCAAGGTCTACAGCGGCACCGCCGGGGAACAGGCCGTGCTGCCCTCCCTCACCTGGCTCTCCCCATCAGGGCTGGACGCCGGGGCGGTGGCCGAGGCGGTGATCCTGTGCATCTTCATCTACTGGGGCTGGGACTCCTGCCTGGCCGTGACCGAGGAGACCAAGGACTCCGACCGGACCCCCGGCCGGGCCGCGCTGCTCAGCACGGTCATCCTGCTGGCCACCTACCTGCTCGTCGCGTCCGCCGTGGGCTCCTTCGCCGGCTTCGCCGAGGAGGGCATGGGACTGGCCAACGAAGAGAACGCCGACGACGTGCTGACCATCGTCGGGGAACCGGTGCTGGGTGCGATCCTGACCTCGGTGCTGCTGCTCACCGTGTCGGTGTCGGCGGCCTCGTCGACGCAGACCACCATCCTGCCGACGGCGCGCGGGGCTCTGGCCATGGCGGTATACCGGGCCATCCCGGCCAAGTTCGGCGAGGTCCATCCGCGGTACAAGACGCCGAGCTTCGCCACCTTGGTGATGGGGGCCACGGCGATCGGCTTCTACCTGATCTTGTCGCTGGTCAGCACGAACGCCTTGGCCGACTCGATCGCCTCACTGGGGCTGGCCGTGGCCTTCTACTACGGGATCACGGCGTTCGCCTGCGTGGTCTACTTCCGGCGGACCGTGTTCCGCAACGCCCGAAACTTCCTCCTGCGCGGGTTGCTGCCGCTGCTCGGCGGGATCGGCATGGTGGTGGCCTTCGTGATCGCCTCGATCTCCTACCTCAACCCGGAGAGCGGCTTCACCACCTTCGGGTCCCTCGGCGGCATCTTCGTGATCGGCATCGGGATGCTCGCGCTCGGCGTGCCGCTGATGGTCGCCTGCGCGGTGCGGCTCCGGGCGTTCTTCCGCGGCGAGACGCTGAACGCCGACACCCCGATACTGGTGCCGGACACCGGAGAGCCGCCGCGCGGCGGCCTCTAGCCGCTCAGTTGCCCGAGTACCGGGGGTTGCCGCCCTGACTCGGCAACATCCTGAGCGATCCGGTGTCGACTACGCCCCGAGATCGTTCAGCGTGACGGTTCGGCCGCCTCCCGCCGGGCGTACGAGGCGGGTTCCGGAGCGGGCGGTGAGGAGACCAGGCCGGCCAGTCGGTGCCACGCCGCCCCGAGGTCGGCCCAGCGCAGGCTGGACTGCAGGTCCATCCGCAGCCGCGGCGTGATCGGGTGTGGTCGGACGATGCCGAACCCGACCGCCTCCAGCCAGCCGGTGGGCAGCATGCACGAGGGACCGTCCTGGTAGGTGCCGACCGCCTCGAGCGCCCGGATGTCCCGGCGCACCACCAGCCCGGCCGCGGACTGCACGAGCTGACGGCCGATCCCCTTGCCTCGCCAGTCCTCGACCACCCGCGCCGACAGGATCACGGCCGCATCCGGGCTCACCGGCGTGGTGGCGAACGCCCCCAGCCGTGGCACGTAGCGGGCCGGCGCCATGCACAGATGCCCGATGACCTGGTCGTCGTGCGTTGCCAGCACCCCGCAGTAGCCCCAGTGCCGGGTGACCGACTCGGCCCAGTCCGCCTTCATCCGGCGGCGGGCCTGGTGATCGGACGACGCCGCCAGGTCGATGAGGCTGGACTCCCAGAAGGTGCAGCGGACGCAGGGTTCCGGCAGGGCCGGCAGGTCGGCCGCGGTCAGTGGGCGGAACCGACGAGATCCCATCGCGTCCCCGTCCCTACTTCCGCCACCGCGGCTTGGCCAGTCCGATCGCGAACCCCAGGCCCAACCCGCAGAGCACACCGGCTCCCAGCCAGAGCGACCAGCGCACGGGTCGCGCCAGTCCGGGGGAGGTCAGGGCCATGCAGTCATGGTAGGTCGGCGACCGCCACCCGGACAGTGGCACGGCGTGCAGAGTGTCCGCCGGATGAGGCACCCTTGGAGGGTGAGCGAGAGGGAGGTGCCCCCGGTGCCCGACCGGGCCGCCCTGGACGAATCCGTCAGCAAGGGGGGACGACCCCCCTTGGGCCTCCCGCGGCACACAGAAGAACACACCGGAGCGCACCCGATGCGTCGGGACACCCGGCTCGACCACTACGTCGACCGCTACGCCGCGCGTACCCACGGGATGACCGCCTCCGCCATCCGGGCCCTGTTCGCCGTGGCCAACCGGCCCGAGGTGGTCTCGCTCGCCGGAGGCATGCCCAACATCGCCGACCTCCCCTTGGACGTGGTGGGCTCCACCCTCCAGCAGCTGGTCCTGACCGACGGTCGCCGCGCCATGCAATACGGCTCCGGCCAGGGCGAACCGATGATCCGTGACGCCATCTGCGAGGTGATGAAGCTGGAGGGCATCGACGCCCATCCGGACGACGTCACCGTGACCGTCGGCTCCCAGCAGGGCCTCGATCTCACCACCCGGATCTTCTGCGACCCCGGCGACGTGGTGCTGGTCGAGGCGCCCAGTTACGTCGGGGCGCTGGGGGTGTTCCGGTCCTACCAGTGCGAGGTCGTGCACGTCGCCATGGACGAGCACGGCCTGGTCCCGTCGGCGCTCGGCCAGGCCATCACCACGCTGCGCCGCGCCGGGCGTACGGTCAAGTTCCTCTACACCATCCCCAACCACCAGAACCCGGCCGGCGTCACTCAGACCCAGGAGCGCCGGGCCGAGCTGCTGCAGGTGACCGAGCGCGCGGACCTGCTGGTGATCGAGGACAACCCGTACGGTCTGCTCGGCTTCGACGCCGACCCGCTACCGGCCATGCGGGCGCTGAACGACAAGCACGTGGTCTACCTCGGCTCGTTCTCCAAGACCTTCGCCCCCGGCTTCCGGATCGGCTGGGTGCTCGCTCCGCACGCCGTCCGCGAGAAGCTGATGCTGGCGCAGGAGTCGGCCACGCTGTGCCCACCGGTGTTCTCCCAGTTCGCCGTCGCCGCCTATCTGCAGAACCACGACTGGCGCGGTCAGATCAAGGTGTTCCGGGAGATGTACCGGGAGCGCCGCGACGCGATGATGGCCGGCCTGGCCGATCACATGCCCGCCGGGACCAGCTGGACCTATCCCAGTGGTGGGTTCTTCGTCTGGGTCACCCTGCCGCCCGGCCTGGACTCCCAGGCCATGCTGCCGCGCGCGGTCACCGCCCGGGTGGCGTACGTGCCCGGGACGGCCTTCTACGCCGACGGGTTCGGCAGCCGGCACATGCGGCTGTCCTACTGCTATCCCACGCCGGAGCGGATCATCGAGGGCACTCGGCGGCTGGGCGAGGTACTGCACAACGAGGCCAGCGTGATGGAGACCTTCGGCACCGCCGTCGGCCCCGGCCGGGAACGGGACGCGCTGCCGCCGGTGTACCAGCAGGGCCCCGGCCCCAACCAGACCTAGCTATCGCAGGGGGGCGACCCCCTTGGAACCCCGGACAAGCGGGAGAGAGAGGCGTACGCAGTGGAGACGGTGGTGGTGCTGGCCGGTGGGCTGTCCCACGAACGGGATGTGTCGCTGCGGTCCGGGCGGCGGGTGGCCCAGGCCCTGCGCGGTCAGGGCATCGAGGTCGTGGAGTCCGACGTCGACTCCGGGCTGCTGGGTCGGCTGGCCGAGCATCCCGGCGCCGTGGTGTTCCCGGTGCTGCACGGTGAGGCGGGTGAGGACGGCGCGCTGCGCGAGGTGCTGGCCCTGCTCGACGTGCCGTTCGTCGGGTCGACCGGTGCGGCCTGCCGGGTCGCGTTCGACAAGTCCGTCTGCACCCGGGTGGTGGCCGAGGCCGGCGTACGCGCGCCGCGGCAGGTCGCCCTGCCGCACGAGATCTTCCGCGAGCTCGGCGCGCCCGCCCTGGTCACCGCGCTGGGCGAACAGGTCGGCTTCCCGATGATGGTCAAGCCCTCGCGAAGCGGGTCGGCGCTGGGGTGCAGCAAGGTGTCCGGGCCAGCCGAGCTGCCGGCGGCGATGGTGGGGGCGTACGCGTACGGTCCGGTCGCGGTGATCGAGGAGTTCGTCGCCGGCACCGAGATCGCGGTGGCGGTGGTGGATCGCGGATCCGGCCCCGAGGCGCTGCCCGGGGTGGAGATCCGCCCGGAGCCCGGGGTCTACGACTACACCGCCCGCTACACCGCCGGGGCGACCCGGTTCCTCTGCCCGGCCGAGGTCGACCCGGAGGTCGCCGAGCGGTCCGCTGCACTGGCGTTGCGGGTGCAGGAGGTGCTCGGGCTGCGGGACCTTTCGCGGACCGACCTGATCGTGACCCCGGATGGGAAGCCGACCTTCCTCGAGGTGAACGTCTCGCCCGGGATGACCGAGACCTCGTCGGTGCCGCTGGCCATCGAGGCCGCCGACTGGAGCCTCGGCGGGATGTGTGCGGATTTGGTTCGGACGGCGGCGGCGCGGACGAGCCTGGCGCCCACCGGCTAGTGGCCCGGATCTGGCGAAACTGAGATGCATCGGGTCAAGGCCGCCCTGGTGGTCCTGCTCGGACTTGTGGTCGCGGCGGGAATGGGCCTGGCCGGAGTGTGGCAGCTCCAGGTCTACCAGCGGCAGGGAGCAGCGGCGGCGGCCGCGCGGGCCGCGGAGCCACCGGTCGCCCTGGCCGCGGTCGCGCCGCCCGACGCGCCGGTCGGCGACGGCTACGGACGGACCGTGACGGCGACGGGTTCCTACGAGCCGGCTCACCAGCTGTTGATCCCGGTCGCCGAGGAGACCGACCGGATCCGGGTGGTCAGCCTGCTGCGCACCGGCGACGGACGGGCGCTGGCCGTCGTTCGGGGCCTCGTGCCTGGCAGCAGTACGTCGGTCCCGGCGCCGCCGACGGGACCGCAGCAGGTCCGTGGGGTGCTGCTCCCCTCCGAGCCGGCGACCCCAGCGACCAGCCCCGAGACCCTCGGCTCGCTGCGGATCCCGCAGCTGGCCCAGCGGTGGCCGGGCCCGCTTATCGACGGCTTCGTCACGCTCGACGCGGCCGGTGTCCAGGCCCAAGGCATCGAGCCGGCCCCGGCGGCCTTGCCCGAGGGACGCGGCCGGCTGCGGAACGGCGCGTACGCGCTGCAGTGGTGGGTGTTCGCCGCGTTCACGATCGTGCTGTCGTGGCGGATCGCCCGCGACGTCGGCCGACCGACGCTGGCCGCTGACCTCGACCCTCCGCTGCCGTCTCGGGACGGCTAGCAAGCGCCTTTGACGGTCAACGCACCACCGGGAGCGCTCAGTCGCCGAGGCCGATGGCGAACGTCGCCGCCAGGTCGTGCCGGGAGTAGGCCCGGAAGGCGATGTGGGTGTCGGTGTGCTCGACGCCCGGCACCTTCGCGATGCCGCCGGCGATCACGTCCGCGACCTCGTCGAACTCGCGCACCCGCACCAGGGCGATCAGGTCGACCATTCCGGTGGTCGAGTAGACCTCGCTGACGGCCGGCAGGTCGGCGATCTCCTGGGCCACCTCGGGTATCCGGGCGACGTCGCAGGAGATCATGACGATGGACGTGATCACAGCAGCTCAGCCTAGTTGGGCAGGTCACCAGCCGCCCACGGTCCTGGCCCAGGCGAACCGGGTCATCCACTCGGTCCGGGCGCCCACCGGCTCCGGTTCCTCCGCCTCCACCGCGATCCGACCGGAGTCGGCAACCGAGGTGGTCGGTAGCGGAGGTTCGCCACCGGCGGGCGGCGCGGCCACCGCGACCTCCGGTCCGAGCTCCTCGGCCGGATTCGGCTGCTGCGCCGGCCGCTCCTTGGTGCTGACGATGGTCATGACGCTCCTTTCACACCTTTCAATGCATTTCGTTGGTGTAACCATGTCATGACGGCTCAACACTGGTCAAGGCCTTACACTGGAGTGAGAGTGGTTGGACGCCGAGGAGGCAGACGTGTCGGTGGATGACGAGGCCCGCGTCCCGGACGCCGCCCGGCTGGTGCGGGACTTCATCAACACGCACGAGCTCCAGGTCGAGCGGGAGGACCTGGCCAGCCCCGCCGACCTGCAGGACTGGCTGGCCGAGCGGGACCTGCTGCCCGACGACGTACGCCTCGAGCTCGCC
>DATHBQ010000030.1:0-12328 GCA_035296105.1 Propionibacteriaceae bacterium
GCCGACGGCGCCGTCGGCGACCGCACCGAGCTCATGGAGCCGGGCGAGCTCGGTGTCGAGGTTGGCGCGGGCCACGGCCACGCCCTCGTCCCGGATCTCAGCGGCGGTGGGCAGAATACTCGGGTCCACGGGGAAGGCGCCGCCGAGCGCGCCGAAGTCGGTGATGAGCTGGGTGGCAGGGGTGGCCGGCGCGACGACCCAGAACTGGGCCGGACCGCGCGCCATCCGATCGCGGAAGACGTCCTGCAGTTCCTGTCCGCCCAGCGTCTGGTTCGCCACGACGAGGTATCGGTACAAGTCGGCTCCTCAGCTACTCCTAGGGAGAACTTAGTGCTGCGGGGTGCCGCGCGTTGACAGTAACGCCAGGGTCTTCGATGCTGCGGGAATGGAGGTCGTCGCCCGGCAGCTGGGACTTCCTCCGTCCTACGGCAGGCCGGCCCGGGTGCTGGGTTGGGACGAGGTCGAACCGAAGCTCGCCGAGTCGAAGACGTACTGGCTGGCCACCACGCGGCCCGACGGTCGTCCCCACGCGGTCCCAGTGGACGGCATCTGGTGGCAGGGTGCGCTGTACTTCGGTGGGGACCCGGCCACCGTCCACATCCGGAACCTTCGCAACGACCCGCGGGTCGTGGTCCACACCGAGTCGGGCGAGTCGCCGGTCATCGCCGAGGGAGTCGCGGAGTGGCACCAGCCGAGCGAGGATGAGATCAACGGACTGGTCACGGCCACGCAGGCGAAGTACGGCTATCCCGCGTCCCCCGACTCCTACCGGGGCGGCACCTGGCGCCTGTCGCCCGTTCGCGTCCTCGCCTGGAACGTGCTCTACGAGGACGCGACCCGCTTCACGTTCGCTGAGTCACCCAGCGTCCCGGCGATCAGCTCGTGTTGACCAGCCCATACGGCGCCTTCTCCGTTCCCGCGGCCGCGATCGGAGGTGGAAGGCCGGGGGCGCACTTCTCCTCAGGCCGCCGGAGGGTGACCATGAGGGATGTGGTGAGCGGGTGAGTCAGCAGGCCGAGACACTGGTGCGACTTCGCCGGCGCACGCTACTCGTGCTGACCGTCGGACAGATCCTCGGTGGGCTGAGCGTGGGGGCTGCGCTGTCCGTGGGCGCCCTGGCCGCAAACGACCTGGCTGGTGCGGCATGGTCCGGTCTGGCGGCGACCGTATCGACGCTCGGCGCCGGCATCCTGGCCGTTCCGCTGGCCCGGCTGGCCGACCGGAACGGCCGCCGGATCTCGTTGACCACTGCCACGCTGGTGGCCGGGGCCGGTGCACTCGGATGCGTTCTCGCCCTGTCCCTCGGCAGCGTCGTGCTGCTCTTCGTCGCCCTCGGGTTGGTCGGCGCGGCGACCGCCGCCGCGCTGCAGTCGCGGTTCGCCGCCACCGACCTGGCCTCGGTCAGCAGTCGGGGACGCGATCTCTCCCTGGTGGTGTGGTCGACCACCATCGGAGCGGTTACCGGTCCCAACCTGGCGGAGCCCGGGAACCTTCTCGGTGCGGCGATCGGACTTCCTCCACTGGCCGGTGTGTTCGTCTTCCCCGTCGTGACCCAGCTGTTGGCCGCCCTGCTCTATCTGGTCGGACTACGACCGGACCCGCTGCTGGAGAGCCGTCGGCTGGCCCTCGACGCCGCTGCGACCACCGGGACGACGATTGCCGGACCCGGCGACATGAGGCTAGTCCGGCTGGCCATCATCACGGTCGCGCTCAGTCACGCCACGATGGTCGCCCTGATGTCCATGACGCCGGTGCACCTGGTGCACGGCGGAGCGACCCTGTCGGTGGTCGGCTTCACCCTCAGCCTGCACGTCGCCGGGATGTTCGCGCTGTCGCCCGTCTTCGGCGTGCTGGCCGACCGCCTGGGGCGCGTGCCCACCATCGCCGTGGGCCAGCTCCTGCTGATCGCGGCGGCCGTGATCACCGCGCTCGGATCCCACCAGACCACGGTGGTCATGCTCGGCCTCACTCTGCTCGGACTCGGCTGGAGTGCCTCGACGGTGGCCGGTTCCGCTCTGCTCAACGACGCCGCCCCCGCCGACCGACGGGTTCGGGTCCAAGGACGCAGCGACCTGGCGATGAACCTCGCCGGCGCCGTAGGTGGAGCCGTCTCCGGACCACTCCTGGCCTGGCTCAGCTACGCCGGGCTGGCCTGGAGTCTGGCTCTCCCGATCGTCCTGGTGATCGTGACCTCGCTGGTGATCACCGCCGGCGTCGAGCGCGGTCGACCGGTCACCGAGGCTCAGCGCTGACGTCGTTGTCCGGGTGAGGGAGGCCCGCGGACAGGCCCGGATGGTCGAGGTGGATACTGCGAAAACCAGCCACTCACCAACCAGCAGGAGGGATCCATGGCTAAGGCACGGGACATCATGACAGGCAACGCGGAGTGCGTGTCGGTCAACGACACGCTGGCCGACGCTGCGCGCAAGCTGCGAGATCTGGATGTGGGCGCGATGCCCATCTGCGGCGACGACAACCGGCTCAAGGGCATGCTGACCGACCGCGACATCGTCGTGAAGTGCATCGCGGAGGGCGGTGATCCCAGCGCGACCAAGGTGTCGGAGCTGGCCGAGGGCAAGCCGGTCACCATCGGGGCGGACGACTCCATCGAGGAGGCGTTGCGCACGATGAAGGAGCACGGCGTACGCCGACTGCCGGTGATCGACGGGCACGACCTGATCGGCATCGTCAGTCAGGCCGACATCGCCCGGAACCTTCCGGACGACAAGATCGGCGACCTGGTGGAGGCCATCTCCTCCGCCCCGTCCAACGGCTGATCACTCTCGCGGCGACGGTGCCCGAGGATCCCGCGTAGCTCGCTGAGCACGTCGGGGTCCTCGGGCTCACCGGCCGTACATCCGTATTCCGGATATTCTTGGTCCAGGTCAATTTTGGCCGGCCTCCAGCGTCGGCGCCGACGACCAGGATCGAGTTGAGGGACCATGTCGGACCGGAATGGCGGGGTCACCAGCCACGACGTGGCTCGCCTGGCCGGCGTCTCCCAACCGACGGTTTCCCGGGCGCTGCGCGAGGACCCACGCGTCAGTCCGGACACCCGGGAGCGGGTCCGGCTCGCGGCTGAGCGACTGCACTACGTCCCCAGCGCGATCGGTCGCAGCCTGTCCACCCGAAGTACCCGCCGGGTGGCGATGGTGGCCGATCTCGGCAACCCGCTGTATCCGGAGCTGATGGGTCCGGTGCACGCTGCGCTGGAGCAGCACGGATACCGGCTGGTGCTGTTCGCCGAGGACGAGAACATGGACGAGGCGACGGCGTACGACCGGCTCTTCGACCAGTCCATCGACGGCGTCGTCCTCACCACGACCCGGCTCAACTCGACCCTGCCCGCAGCGCTGACCCGGCGGGCGATCCCGTACGTGATGCTGAACCGGACGGTGCCCGGAGCCGAGGCCGTGAGCTGCGTGGCCGACAACGTCGACGGTGCCCGCCAGGTCGGGACCCGGTTCGTGGCCGACGGTCATCGCCGAATCGCCGGGCTGCTGGGGCCGGAGCAGACCTCGACCGCCCGCGACCGGGAACGCGGGTTCCGCGATGCCCTGGCCGAGGCCGGCGTGGCCCTGCCGGAGCGGTACGTCCACCGGGACTGGTTCACCTACGGCTGCGGGTACGCCGGTATGAAGCAGCTGTTGGCCGAATGGCCGGCGCCCACCGCCGTCTTCTGCGCCAACGACCAGGTCGCCGTGGGTGCCATCAACGCCGCCGCCGAGCTGGGCGCCAAGGTCCCCGACGACGTCGCGATCATCGGCTTCGACGACCTCCCGATGGCCAGCTGGCCGGTCTTCTCCCTGACCACGGTGCGGGTCGCCTTCGCCGAGATGAGCCGGGCGGTGGTCGAGCTGCTGGTCGGTCAGCTGAACGGCGACGGGGCGTCGTCGGTGCCCCACGTCTTTCCCACCGAGCTCGTCCTACGCCGCACCCACGGCGGATCGGCGTCGGTGGCCTGAGCCGGTCGAGGGGCGCACGGTCGACAGACTCAGTGCGCCTTACCCGCCCTCAGGGCGCAGTCGCCGCCAGCTCGGCTCCCTCGGCGAGGGTTGCCAGCTTGGCGTACACGATGTCCGGGTCGACCGCCCCGAAACCGGCGAAGGTGGAGAACCCGCAATCGGTCCCGGCGATCACCCGCTCCGCCCCGACGAGGTCGACGAAGCCACGGACACGGTTCGCCACCACGCGCGGGTGCTCGATGAAGTTGGTGGTCGAGTCGATCACCCCAGGGATCAGCACCTTGTCCTCGGGAATCGCCGACCGGTGCTCGGTGAACGCCTCCAGGTCGTGCTGGTGCCGAGGGTTGGCGGTCTCGAACAGCAGTCCGGCCGGCTTGGCCTCGAGCAGGGTCGGCAGGATGACGCTCATCTCGACGTCGCGGTGGTGCGGGCCCTCGTAGTTGCCCCAGCAGACGTGCATCCGGGCCCGGTCGGCAGGCACGTTGCGCAGTGCGTGGTTCAGCACCGCCACATGCCGCTCGATCAGCCGCAGATAGTCCTCGTCGTCGCGGTCCTTGTACATCATGTGCCGGCCGAGCCCCAGGTCCGGGCTGTCCAGCTGCAGCACCAGTCCGGCGGCGACGATCGCCTCGTACTCAGGGCGCATCGCCTCGGCCAGCGCCTCCAGGTAGGTGTCGTCGTCGGGGTAGTAGTCGTTGGGCTGGAAAAGGGCGATCACCCCCGGCGACGCCGCGTTCATGAAGCCGGCCGGCTCGCCCTGCTGGGCCCGCGCCTCGGCGAAGCGGCGGACATCGGCCTCGAGCGGGTCCAGGGTCAGCGGCTTGACCTCGCCCACGCAGCGTGGCCGCCGGTACGTCGGCGTGCCACCGCTGCTCGCCTGGCGCTGCAGGAAGCCGGGGAACTCCTCCAGGTCGGCCGGTGGGCGGCGCGGGGAGTCGCCGTCGAAGCCGGTGATCCGGTCCTTGATGTAGGTGGCGTAGCTGATCTTGGCCATCTCGCCGTCGGAGACCAGGTCGATGCCGGCGTCGACCTGCCGGCGGACCGCCTCGGCCACGGCGGCGGTCATCGTCTCGTCGAACCGGCGCTCGTCCACCGCCTCGCCGCGCTCGGCGGCGAACAACAGGTCGGTGACCTCGGCCGACCGGGGCAGCGATCCCACGTGGGTGGTCTTGATCTCAGCCGTCACGAACACTCCTCTGCCTCGACGTCCAGGGTCACTTGCCAGGACCCGACTGCTTCTCCTACATTTATACGTATGCACCTTACGGCCCGGGACCGAACGCTGCTCAGCGGTACCGTCACGACGGTACGCGAACCCGACCGGCCGGACGTACCGGCCCAGGGCGACCCGCAGGTCAGCGAGACCGTGTCGGCCATGCTGAGCGAGATCGAACGGGAGGGGCTGCCCGCGGTCCGCCGGTACGCCGAGCGGCTCGACGGCTGGACCGGCGGTGAGAGCTTCGAAATCACCGCCGACCGGGTCGCCGCCCTCACCGAGGACCTGCCGGACGACCTCAAAGCGGCCCTGGACGCCGGCGCGGAGCGCACCCGGCGGTTCGCCGAGATGCAGCGGGCGCACCTGACCGAATTCGAGGACGAGGTCATTCCGGGTGTGGTCTGCGGACAGAAGTACATCCCGGTCAACAACGTCGGCGCCTACCTGCCGGCCGGCCGGTTCCCCTTGCTGGCCAGCGCGTTCATGACCGTCGGGGTGGCCCGCGCCGCCGGGGTGCCGAACATCGTGAGCTGCACGCCGCCCTCCCGGCAGGGCCAGCCCCATCCAGCGGTGCTCTACGCCGCCCGGGCCTCCGGCGCCGAGCGGATCTTCGCCATGGGCGGCGTCCAGGCTCTGGCGGCCATGGCCTTCGGGCTGCTCGACGGCCAACCGGCCGACATGATCGTCGGCGCTGGCAACGCCTTCGTGGCGGAGGCCAAGCGGCAGCTGTACGGGAAGGTGGGCATCGACGTACTCGCCGGGCCGTCGGAGGTCGCGGTCATCGCCGACGACACCGCAACGGCTGAGATGGTCGCCGCCGACCTGCTCGCCCAGGCCGAGCATGGCCCGAGCTCGCCCGCCTGCCTGGTCACCACCTCGGCCGAGCTGGCCGCGGCGGTCGAGGTCGAGATCGAGCGCCAGCTGGCCGGCCTGGCCACCCGGGATATCGCCGGAGCGGCCTGGCGGGACTGGGGCTCGATCTACGTCGCCGACTCGGCCAAGACGGCCGTGGAGGTGATGGATCTCCTCGCTCCCGAGCACCTCGAGATCCTCACCGCCGATCCGGACTTCTATCTCGACAACCTGCACAACTACGGATCACTGTTCCTCGGTCCGTGGTCCACCGTCGCGTACGCCGACAAGGGCATGTCGGGCACCAACCATGTGCTCCCCACCGGACGTGCCGCCCGCTACACCGGCGGCCTGTCGGTGACCGGCTACCTCAAGCAGCTGACGTACCAGCGGGCGAGCCGGGACGCTACGCATCCCCAGGCCGAGCTCGTCGTGACCATCGCCGATTTCGAGGAGATGCCCGGTCACCGCGACAGCGCCCAGCTGCGACTGGATCTGCTCGACCGAGATGCCTCCGGTCGCTGACCAGGTCTCTGTCGTGCACCGAACCCGCGACTTAGCCTGTCCTTAGTTGAATGCATACGTATAACCTCCCGGAATCGCGGTGTTCCGACCTACGTGCTGCCGTCCGTGGTCGGCGCCGCCGCGTTCTCCTGGCTGTTCGACACCAACTTCGGCGGGGTGGCCAACTATGCATTGAGCAGTCTCACCGGCTCCGAGATCCTGTGGTTCACCGACGTCTGGCCGAACCGGGTGATGATCACCCTGTTCACCATCTGGCACCTGCTGCCGTTCAGCATGCTGATCATCCTGGCCGGGTTGCAGGGAGTGCCCGACGAGATCATCGAGGCGGCCAAGATCGACGGCGCCACGTCGCTCAAGTCCCACCTGTTCGTGATCGTGCCGACCATCCGCGGCGTGCTCTTCTTCGTCACGCTGATCTCGATCATGGACGTGCTGCGCACCTTCGACCAGCTCATCCCCCTCGCGCCGCAGGCCGTCGAGATCGGCAACGAGTCGATCATGCTGTACATCTACAACATCGCCTTCCGCGAGGGCAGCGAGCGGCTCGGCCTGGGCAGCGCGGTCAGCGTGCTGACCATCCTGCTGATCTTGTTGATGCTGACGCCCTTCATCCGCGACACCTTCAAGGAAGCGAGGGCCGCCCGATGACCGCGACGGAGTCCCAGCTCAGCGTCAGCCAGGCGGTGAAGGCCGCCGAGCCACCCCCCCAACCCCGGCGGGGGCGCCGCCGCCGGACGGTTTGGGTGCTGGCCGGCCTGTTCCTCCTGGCCATCTGCGTCCTGTCGCTCAGCCCCTTCATCTGGACCGCCATGTCGGTGACCAAGCCGACCAACGTCGCGTTCAGCAACCCGCCGGTCTTCACCTACACCCCGACCTTGCAGGCCTTCCTCGACCTGTGGCAGACCACGTACTTCTATCAGTACCTGATCAATACCTTGATCGTGGCAGTCATCACCACCGTCCTCGGCCTCTTGATCGGCCTCCCGGCGGCCTACGCACTCTCCCGGATGCCGGGGTACGTCTCGGCGCTGCTGTTGATCCTGGCATTGATCTTCCGGGCGTTGCCCCGGTTCGCCGTGGTGCTCCCGATGTACGACATCAGCCGGAACCTGGGGATCTACGACACCACCTATGCGCTGGCCATCGCCCTGGTGGCGATCAACCAGCCGTTCAGCATCTGGCTGCTGCGCAACTTCTTCGCCGAGATCCCCCATAGCCTCGACGAGGCGGCCATGATTGACGGCTGCACCCGGATCAGCATGCTGCGGAAGGTGATGATCCCGCTGATGGGCCCGGGCATCCTGACGGCCGGGATCTTCCTGTTCCTGTTCGCCTTCCAGGAGTACCTGACCGCGGCGATCCTGACCGACACCGCCAGCAAGACGGTGCCCGTCTTCATCACCACCCAGCTCGGTCAGACTCTCCCCATGCTGCAGCAGGCCGGTGCTGCGGCGATGCTGCTCACCCTCCCGGTGATCGGGATCGCCTTCATCGCCCAGAAGTACCTGAGCGCCGGGCTGGCCTCCGGGGCTGTCAAGGGTTGAGCGACGAGCTCGTGCCACTGGTCCTGCTGCCGGGACTGAACTGCTCGCCCGCGCTCTGGTCATACCTGGACGTCGGGCCGGCGGTCACGCCGATCCTGACCGAGCCGACGCTGGACCGGCAGGTCAACCGTCTGCTCGACGAGCTGCCCCCGCGCTTCGCTCTCGCTGGGCTGTCCCTTGGCGGGATCGTGGCCATGGCCCTGGTCCGTTGCGCGCCGGAGCGGGTCAGCCGCCTCTGCTTGATGTCGACCACCTCCCGGCCGCCGACCGGCCAGCAGTACGCCATGTGGGCCCGGCAGCGCGCCGCGCTGGCGACCGGCGCCACCGCCCGGGACCTGCAGCGCGAGCTCAAGGCGGCGCTGCTGTCGCCGCACGCCCGAAGCACGGCGCCGCACCTGGTCGAGGTGGCCCTGGCCATGGCTGACGACATCGGAGCCGCAACCCTGGACGCGCAGCTGGCCCTGCAGGCGACCCGGATCGACGAGCGCCCGGGCCTGACTCGGATCGGCTGCCCGACGCTGATCATCTCCGGCCGCGACGATGCGCTGTGCCTTCCGGAGCGTCACGCGGAGATGCACGTGCTGGTCCCCGGGTCGGAGCTGGTGGAGCTCGAGCACTGCGGCCATCTGTCGCCCCTGGAGCAGCCGGCGGCCGTCGAGAGCCTGCTCCACCGCTGGGCCGGACCCGTCCCTAACCGAAACCGGTCACTTCGGACAGCATTCGGCCCGTAGAACCTGTCGCAGGTGACCGGTTTCCGAGGTGAGGGACCTGGTCAGAGGCGTGCGGCGTTGAGCCCGGCCAGGTGCTCCATGAGCGTATGGGTGAGGTTGTAGACGACCATGCCCGCGCCGTCGGCGAAGGACTGGCGGGCCTGGTCGGGACCGTTGACGATGTCCAGTCGTACCCGGCCCCGTTCGGCGAGCCGGTCGTAGACGGTGCGGACGGAGTCGGCCGGTGCCGGGTCGGCGGCCGTGCTGGCGGCGCGGAGGTCGGCAGTGCCGATCATGATCCCGTCCAAGCCCGGAGTCTGCAGGATGCCGTCGCAGTTGGCTACGCCCTCCGGCGACTCGATCATGCCGATGACCAGCGTCTCGGCGACCAGGCGCTCCTGGTGGGCGCGCGGGTCGACCTGGCCGTACCGACCGGCCCGGGAGTAGGTCGCGAACCCGCGATGCCCGAGCGGCGGGTAGTGGGCCGAGTCGACCAGGGCAGCGGCCTCGGCCGCGGTGTCGATGTGCGGGGCGACGATCCCGGCCGCGCCGGCGTCCAGGGCCCGGAGCACCAGGGCCGGTTCCGCAGTGCCCACCCGGACCAGCGCCGGCACCGCGTACGCCGCCGTGACGGCCAGGTGCTGGCGGAGCGGTACCAGGTCGGCCGGACCGTGCTCACAGTCGATCAGCACGAAGTCGAAGCCGGCGACCGCACACATCTCGACGAGCTCCTCACCCGGTATCCGGAGCAGTACGCCGAGCAGTCGCTCGCCGTCGGCCAGTCGGGCCTTGAGGTGCATCGGAGGTCCTTTCTGCGTTTGGCATACGTATGCTACAGGTTCATCAGCGGGGGCCTCGGCACGCCGGGGTGGTCGGAGTCACGCCGGAGGCCGGTTGCAACCCGACAATGCATACGCATACACTCGGGCTATGCCGCTGGATCCGATCGCGTACAAACCCTACGGTGACCCCGACGAGTTCATCCGCGAGGTGACCGACCTGATCTGGGTGGACCGGGCGATCGGCTACATCAGGGAGAACTACGAGCCGGACTCGATTGTGCACGGCGCATACGGCACGTCGGTGACGCGGGAGGAGGTCATCGAGGGCAGCCTGATGCGGATCGCCGACCTGCCGGACCGGATCGGACAGGCCGACGACGTCGTCTGGGAGGCCCGGGGCGACGACGCCTTCCTCAGCTCGCACCGGATCCTGTCGGCCGACCCGAGCAACGACTTCCTCAGCCGGACGATCGCCAACTGCCTCTACCGTCGCGGTCGCATGGTCGAGGAATGGGTGGTGCGCGACTCGCTGGCCATCGCCCTGCAGACCGGGCTCGACCCCGACGAGGTGGCCCGGAGCAAGGTGTTCCGCGGCTACGTCGGCAGCTTCACCGAGCCGGCCCAGCCCGACGTGATCGCGGAGGGGGACAGCGGCCCCCGCCCGGACGACTTCCGCCCGGAGGTGGAGCTCGTGCTCGAGTTCATCCAGCGGGTCTGGAACGACCGAGACCTAGAGAAGGTCAAGGACTTCATGGTCCGCGACCTCACCCTGCACACTGTCGGGTTCCGGACCTTCATCCGGCCGGAGGGTTACCGACGCTCGCTGCTCAGCCTGCTGCGTTCGTTCCCCAGCGGCCAGTTCGAGGTCCGCGACATCGCCACCAACTACGCCGAGCGCTACGCCGGGCTGCGCATCGCGGTGCTGTGGAAGTTCATCGGCAGCTACAACGGCTTCCCGGCGTACGGACCGAACAACGGCGCCGGGGTCGATGTGCTGGGCGTCTCCCAGTTCCTGATCCAGTCCGGACGGATCGTGCAGGAGGTCCGGCTCTTCGACGAGATCGCCCTGCGCACCCAGATCTACAACTACGGCAACGGCGACGGGATCGTCACCGCCAACATCTACTGAGCCCGTCGAGCACCCTGCGGGTTCACGCGAAGAACCACACACGTTAGGAAGTACCGCATGACCACCGATGTCCTTGTCGAAGCCGGCGAGCTGGAGCGCCGCACGGTCCGCCGCAGTGACTGGGTGTCCAGCCGCACGGCCTTCATCGACTGCCGGACGCCCGGCTCGGACCGCAAGGACAACTACGCCTTCATCGGCCCCGGCGTGTCCCAGAGCACGGACCAGTTCGTCAACCTGACCGAGCGGCACGGCTACAACGTCGGGGCGGCCGGGATGCCCAACGGCGTCACCAACAACCTGCACCTGCACTTCACCGCCGAGGTCTTCATCAACTTCGGCGGCACCTTCCGGGTCCGCTGGGGGGTGGACGGCAAGCAGGGGGAGTACATCTCGCGCGACGGGGACGTCATCTCGGTCCCGACCTGGATCTTCCGCGGGTTCACCAACGAGGGCCCCGACGACGGGATTCTGCTCACCTTCCTCGGCCAGGACGTCACCGGAGGCATCATCTGGGGACCGTCGGTGCTGCGGGACGCCGAGAAGCACGGGCTGTGGCTGACCGCCGACAACCGGCTGATCGACACCGTCGCGGGTGACGTAGTCCCGACCGACGTGCCGCTGATCAAGCCGATGCCGCAGCGCTACATCGACAAGCTCACCGCGTACACCCCCGAGGAGCTGCGGCAACGGGTCACCCAGCCCGGCGACCGGGTCTTTCAGGCGCGGTCCTTCCTGTGCACCGGCCTGCCCGGCGGCAGCGCCGAGCTCGCGCTGGTCATCGGCTACGGCATGACCGAGGACCGGCGCGCCGTGCCGCGGCTGCACGAGCCGCACTCGTTCAACCTCGCCTGGCTCCGGTCGAAGCCGGGTGAGGGCATGCTGCGGCACCGGCACCACAAGACCCAGGTGGTCACCGTGAAATCCGGGCGGTGGCGGGTGACGCTGAACGACGGTCCGGCGGCCGAGTCGGTCGAGCTGGGCCAGCTGGACATGCTGTCGGTCCCGCCGGGGAGCTGGCGGCAGTTCGAGCTGCTCGAGGCCGGGGACGATGCGGCGGCCGAGGGCACCGGGGAGCTGCTGGTGGTCAACAGCGGCGACGGTCGGGTCCGGCTCGAGTGGGCGCCCGAGGTGATCGAGTCCGCCTTCGACGCTGGCTGGATGCTCGACCCCAACGGCTACCTGGCTCCGGTGGCGGTCATGGTGACGGCCACGGAGGACGACTAGTGCCCTTCGACTCCGGGGTACTAGGGTCGTGATCCGGGTAGCGGCAGCGCAGGTCGCCATCGACGTCGACGCCCCGGACGCCACCTGGCGGGGGGCGGTCGGGTTGCTGGCGCAGGCGGTGTCCGACGGGGCCGACCTGGTCGTGCTGCCCGAGCTGGTGACCAGCGGGTCGGGCTTCGCCGATGCGGCGGAGGCCACTCGTCGGGCCGAGCCGGTGACCGGGCCCACCGTCACCGCGCTACGGGAGCTGTCCGCCCGGCACGGAGTGGTGCTGGTGGCCGGGTTCAACGAGACCTCGGGTCTGGACCGGCCGTACAACAGCGCGGTCGTTATCGACCGGGGCGACCTGCTGACGTGCTACCGCAAGACCCACCTCTGGGA
>DATHBQ010000031.1:0-17149 GCA_035296105.1 Propionibacteriaceae bacterium
GCGCCTTCTTGGCCACCGCGGCGGCGTTCTCGTAGCCGATGTAGCGGTTGAGCGGGGTGACGATCGACGGCGAGGACTCGGCCAGGGTCCGGCAGTGCTCGACGTTGGCGACGATCCCGACGACGCAGCGGTCGGCCAGCAGCCGGCTGACGTTGGCCAGCAGCCGGATCGACTCCAGGACGTTGCGGGCCATCACCGGCAGCATCACGTTGAGCTCGAAGTTGCCTGAGGCGCCGGCGAACGCCGTCGCGGCGTCGTTGCCGATCACCTGGGCACAGACCATCGTGGTCGCCTCGCAGATGACCGGGTTCACCTTTCCCGGCATGATCGACGACCCCGGCTGCAGGTCGGGCAGGGCGATCTCGCCCAGGCCGGCCCGGGGTCCGGAGCCCATCCAGCGCAGGTCGTTGGCGACCTTGTTCAGGCTGACCGCGATGGTGCGCAGCGCACCGGAGGCCTCGACCAGGCCGTCCCGGGCGCCCTGGGCCTCGAAGTGGTCCCGGGCCTCGGTCAGCGGCAGCCCGGTCTCGCGGACGATGATCCCGATCACCGACGCGGCGAACCCCGGCGGGGTGTTGATCCCGGTGCCGACCGCGGTGCCGCCGAGCGGCAGCTCGGCGACCCGGGGGATCGTGGCCTCGACCCGCTCGATGCCGTACCGGATCTGGGCGGCGTACCCGCCGAACTCCTGGCCCAGGGTCACCGGAGTGGCGTCCATCAGGTGGGTCCGGCCGCTCTTGACCACCTCGGCGAACTCCTCCGCCTTGGCGGCGAGCGCCTGCTCGAGGTGCCGGAGTGCCGGGACCAGGCCGGTCAGCAGGCCCTGGGTGGCCGCGATGTGGATCGCGCTGGGGAACACGTCGTTGCTGGACTGGGACGCGTTGACGTCGTCGTTGGGGTGCACCGGTCCGCCGAGCAGCTGACTGGCCAGCGAGGCGATCACCTCGTTGGCGTTCATGTTGCTCGAGGTCCCGGAACCGGTCTGGAAGACGTCGATCGGGAACTCGGCGCCATGCTGACCGGCCGCCACCGCGCCGGCCGCCTTATCGATCGCAGCCGCCTTCTCCGCGCTGAGCACGCCCAGCTGAGCGTTGGTCTGCGCGGCGGCGCCCTTGATCAGACCCAGGGCGGCGACCAGGGCGGGGTCGATCGGCACGCCGGAGATGGGGAAGTTCTCGACCGCCCGTTGTGTCTGCGCCCGGTAGAGCGCGGCCGCCGGGACCCGGACCTCACCCATGGTGTCGCGTTCGATCCGGAACTCGCCGTCGCTGGCTGGTGCGGTCATGGTCCTCATTCTTGCTCAGCCCGGTCGGTGGCATCGGGCTTGGTCACGGTGTAGATGACGTAGGACAGCCGGCGCCCCTGGCGGTCCCGCCGGTACGGGTGCGGTCGCGCGGTCGCGGAGATCCGCTGCAGCGTGGCCAGCAGGTCGGGCACCGGGCCCTGGCACCAGATCGCCAGCGTGCCGCCCTCGCTCAGTGCGGCGTACGTCGCGACCAGGCTCGGTTCGGCGTAGAGGACGGAGTTCGCGCCGTGGATCAGGAAGTCCGGCCCGTTATCCACGTCCAGCACGATCGCGTCCCACGGGCCGTGAGGTCCGCCGCCGAGTCCGGCCAGTACCGCGGAGACGTCGGCTACGTGCAGCGTCACCCGCGGGTCGGTGGCCACTGCCGCCAAGGTGGGGGTGAGACGCGCGTACGCCCACTCCACCAGGCAGTCCTCGATCTCCACCACGTCCAGGTGGTCGACGTCGGCCTGCAGCAGCTGGTACGCGGTGTAGCCGAGCCCCAGCCCGCCGACCAGCACCCGGCGAGGCGCCTGTGCCGAGCAAGGGGGACGACCCCCTTGGACCACCGCCGCGCGCGCAACATCACCCGGGAGGGCGCGATGTCGACCGGTCAGCGCGAGCTCGGCCAACCGGCGCTCGGTCCACGTGTCGGTGGAGTCCATGGCGAAGACGCCGTTGACGATCAGCTCCTCGACATCCGGGCCGGCGCCCGAACGGCGGCGCAGTACCACCTCGCCGCGCGGTCCGGAGTGCCGGGCCAGTGTGTCCACCGTCTCCATAACGTCCAAGTCTGTTTTGACCGATCGCGGGCCTCGCGTGCGGTACCGTCTTGATCATCGGGGAAGAGCCGACATCCGGCTCGGGGCGCGTAGGTAGCCACCTTGAACCCCGAGCCTCCATGGTTCTGTGGGACGGTCGCGGCAGCGGGGGCTGGCACGACATGCAGGTGTCCCTCAGATGGCGGCGCGCCAGTCTGATTCGTCAGGAGGCCCACAATGCGGGGTGGAGTCGCTGCCCGCCGGCCTCTCGTCCCCGCCGGGGCGAGAGGCCCGGTGGCGGCGAGGCCCGGGGCCCGCGACCTGGCTGCGTCCGGAGCGGGGTAGCGGGGCGAAGTAGCCAGCGACACCCGACGAGAGGCAAGGCGATGACGGACGGCGACGACACCTACTCCGAGTTCTCCGACGCGGTCAACATGACCGCCAAGCAGCTCGAGAGCTGGCTGGACACCGAGGAGTCCAAGGAGGCCGGCCAGAAGAAGGGTGGCAGTGGCGAGTCCACCGGCCACGAGATGGGTCGCCGCATCGTCGAGCTGCTGAACACCAACAAGGGCGACCTGACCGAGGACGACCACGCGGCCATGCGCAAGATGGTCGGCTACGTGAAGCGGCACCTGGCGCAGCGGCCGAGCGGTGATGTCACGGACACGCCCTGGCGCTACTCGTTGATGAAGTGGGGTCACGACCCGAACAAGTAGGACCCGGCCTGCCCCAGCTCGCGATCGGCGGCAGCGTTTGGGGCGTCTGTGAGGATGGAACTGTGGCACAGGCCAACCGGAGGGCGACGCCAGGCGACATGATCCGGTCGTTGGCGGTGATCATCATCCCTCTGGTCATCGTCGCCGTGTTGTTCACCGACCTGCCCGACGACAAGCCGGTCGAGACGCTGAACTGGCAACCGGTCCTGGCGGTGGCCCGCCGTGACGCACCGTTCCCGGTGCTGGCCCCGACCAACCTGCCGGAGGGCTGGCGGGCCACCCAGGCGGAGTGGGTCGAGACCGGTGAGCCGTTCCGGGACGGGGAGCCGTCGGTCCGCAACCAGTGGTCGCTGGGCTTCCTGACTCCGGACGACGTGTTCATCGGACTGGACCAGGGCGACCGGCAGCCGGACAACCTGGTCGAGGAGCAGAGTCGGGACGGTGCGCCGGACGGCCAGAGCACCGTCAACGGGCAGACCTGGGAGCGGCTGCTCAGCCCCGACGGCCGGACCCGCTCGCTGGTCCGCCGGGAGCCGGCCGCGACCACGGTCGTCGCCGGCGACCTGGGCTACGACGCCCTGGAGGCGTACGTAGCGACGTTGGCAACAGGCTGACGTAGACAAGATTCCTGCCACTATGCTGGGGACATGGCGCTGTCCCGGGTGAGTGTGGTGCTGGTCGAGCCGATCGCGGTGTTCGAGTTCGGGGTCGCGGTCGAGGTCTTCGGCCTTGACCGGTCCGACGACGGCGTTCCGAACTTCGACCTGCGAGTCTGCGCCGACCGGCCGGGGGTACCGCTGGCCACCAAGAACCTGTCGCCGTTCTCGATCACCGCGACCCACGGGCTCGACGACGTGGTCGGCAGCGACCTGGTCATCGCCTCGGCGACCTCGATCCGCGAGCCGGCGGACTACCCGCCTGACGTGCTGCGGGTGCTGCGCGAGGCGTACGCGGCCGGGGCGACCCTGCTCAGCCTCTGCTCCGGCGCCTTCATGCTGGGCGCGGCCGGGCTGCTGGACGGGCGGCGCTGCACGACCCACTGGAAGTACGTCGACGAGATGGCCGCCATGTATCCCGAGGCGGTGCTCGACCCGCGGGCGCTCTACGTGGACGACGGCAACCTGATCACCAGCGCCGGGACCGCGGCCGGCATCGACGCCTGCCTGCACCTGGTCCGCCGCGAGCTGGGCACGGCGATCGCGACCAAGATCGCTCGGCGGATGGTGGTGCCGCCACAGCGCGACGGGGGACAGCAGCAGTTCGTCGAGATGCCCATCCCGGCGTACGAGAGCGACAGCCTGGCCCCCGTGCTGACCTGGGTGCTGGCCAACCTGGCGCAGCCGCACACCGCCTCGTCGCTGGCCCGGCGGGCGATGATGAGCGACCGGACCTTCGCCCGCCGGTTCAGTGCGGAGACCGGCACCACGCCGCACAAGTGGCTGACCCAGCAGCGCATCCTCGCCGCCCGCAGCCTGCTGGAGGAGAGCGACCTCGGGGTCGAGCAGATCGCCACCCGGGTCGGCTTCAACTCGGCGGTGGTGATGCGGGAGCACTTCCGCCGCGAGATCGGGCTGGCTCCGGTGGACTACCGCCGCCGGTTCGTGACGCCCCGCAGCCCGGTCTCGGTCGCCGACCTCGAGCTCTCCGCGTAAACGGCCACCTCACTCCGCGGCACTTACCTCGACTCCGCGGCCCCAGCAACTGCCGCGGAGTCGGCCCAACTGCCGCGGAATGGGCGGAGGAGGAGGGTGGTGCAGGGGTCAGTTGCCGCGCGAGTCGGCGTCAGCGGCCCGGGCGGCTTCGATCCGGGCCTTGGCGCCGTCCAACCATGACTGGCAGATCGCGGCCAGCTCCTCGCCGCGCTCCCAAAGGGCCAGCGACTCGTCCAGCGGCGCCCCGCCACTCTCCAGCCGCTGCACCAGCGCGACCAGCTCGTCGCGGGCCTGCTCGTAGGTCAGCGACTCGTCCTGGGACGACTCCGTCATCGGTCTCCTCGGGGTCGGATCTCGCGGACCTGGGCCACCAGCTGGCCGTCGGCCAGGTGCGCCACCACATCCTCCTCCACGGCGACCGCGGTCACCGACCGGACCGGCTGACCGGCCGACCCGACCAGGATGGCGTACCCCCGCTCCAGCGTGGCCTGCGGAGAGACGGCGCGGATCCGGTCCAGGCAGTGACGGACGGCCGTCCGTTCCGCCTCCAGCCGAAGCAAGATCGCCCGGTGGGAGCGGTCGCGCAGCCGGCGCACCTCGTCCATCCGCAGCCCGAAGGTGGCCGTCGGGTCGGCCAGCACCGGACGCGACCGCAGCGCGGTCAAGGCCTCCTGCTGGCGGGCCACAAGAGTGGTCACGCAGTTCCGCATCCGCGCCCGAACCTGCTGCAGCCGGGCCAGCTCCTCGGTCGCGTCGGGGACGATCCGCTTGGCGGCATCGGTCGGAGTCGAGGCGCGGTAGTCGGCGACCAGATCGAGGATCGGGTTGTCCGACTCGTGGCCGATCGCGCTGACCACGGGCGTCCGGCAGGCGGCGACGGCGCGGACCAGCCCCTCGTCGGAGAACGGCAGCAGGTCCTCCAGCGAGCCGCCACCACGGGCGATGACGATGACGTCGACCTCGGGGTGGCCGTCGAGCCGGCGTACGGCGGCGACCACCTGCTCGGCGGCCTGTGGGCCCTGGACCAGCGCGTGCCGGACCAGCAGCCGGACGGCGGGCCAGCGGCGCCGGGCGTTCTCGATCACGTCCCGTTCCGCCGCGCTGTCGGCGCCGGTGACCAGGCCCACGGCCCGGGGCAGGAACGGCAGCGGCCGCTTCCGCGCCGGATCGAACAGGCCCTCCGCCTGCAGCAGCCGCTTGGTCTGCTCGAGCTGGGCCAGCAGCCGACCCTCGCCGACCGGCGTGATCGCGTCGCAGTAGTAGCTGAACCGGCCCGACTGCTCGAAGTACGACGGCTTGAGCCGGGCGATCACCGTCGCGCCCTCGGTCAGCGGGCCGGCCGAGTCGAAGGTCGTCGCCGAGATGGTCACCGAGGCCGAGACCGGGGCCAGCCGGTCCCGGAGGGTCAGGAAGATGGTTCGGCCGGCGCGCCGGCTCACCTCGATCAGCTGGGCCTCCACCCACACCGGGCCGAGCCGGTCGATCCAGCCGCGGACCTTGTTGGAGATGAGCCGCAGCGGCTGGGGGTTCTCCGGTGAGGACTCCAGGGGCACACCACGAGACTAGGGGTGGACGGTGGACGGATCATCGATACTCGCCTGTGTGCCCACCGAAGCCACCGCCGTGCTGTCCGACCCCAACCTCAGCGACATAAGTCTCGCGGCGATCCGCACTGCGGCCGGCGCGATCGCTCCCTACGTCGTCCGCACTCCGACCTTGCCGCTGGACCGGCTGTCGACGGACCTGGGCCTGCCGGTGGTGGGCAAGTTCGAGCTGCTGCAGCACACCGGATCCTTCAAGGTGCGGGGCGCCTTCTCCCGGATGCAGCAGCTGACCGAGGCCGAGCGTGCTGCCGGGGTGGTTGCGGTCTCCGGCGGGAACCACGGACTGGCGGTCGCGTACGCGGCCCGCGTGCTGGGCATCCAGGCGGCGGTGATCATGCCCGCCACCGCGGCGCCCGCCTCGGTGGAGCAGGTCCGCGCGGACGGCGCACAGCTGATCGTCATGGACACGATCGCCGAGGTGTTCGCCCGGGCCGTGGCGGAGGTCGAGGCCGGGAAGGTGCTGGTCCACCCGTTCGACGACCCGGCCGTGGTGGCCGGGCAGGGCACCCTGGCCCTGGAGCTGCACGAGGACGCCCCCGAGGTCACCGACGTACTCGCCTCGGTGGGCGGCGGCGGCATGATCACCGGGGTGGCCGCCGCGCTCAAGGCGCTGAACCCGGCGATCCGGGTCTGGGGCGTGGAGACCGAGGGCGCCGACGTGATGACCCGGTCACTCCGGGCGGGGGAGCCGGTAACCCTGGACTCGATCACGTCCATCGCCACCACGCTAGGCGCCCCGACGGTGGCACCGCTGACCCTGGCTGGGGTCCGTGAGCTGGTGGAGGAGGTGCTGGTCGTGCCCGACGCCGCGGCGGTCCGCGGCATCGAGATGCTGGCCGCGACGGCCAAGGTCATCACCGAGCCGGCCACCGGCTGCGTGTGGGCCGCCGCTCTCCGGCTTCGGGAACGGCTGCCGGCCGGGGCCCGCCTGGCCCTGATCCTCTGCGGCGGTAACGCGGGACTGGACGACATCGCGGGCTGGCGCAACCGCTTCCCGGCCGGATCGACCACCGACCCGACCTAGAATCGAGCGTGTGACCCAGACCGTTGCCGCCGTCCCGGTTCCGGATGAGCCGCGTCCCCGCGAGGTCGTCGTCGCCGCTCCGCGCGGCTACTGCGCCGGAGTGGACCGTGCGGTGGTCACCGTGGAGAAGGCCCTGGCCGCGTACGGGGCGCCGGTCTACGTCCGCAAGCAGATCGTGCACAACCGGCACGTGGTGGAGGACCTGGAGGCCCGCGGGGCGATCTTCGTCGACGAGCTCGACGAGGTCCCCACCGGCGCCCGGGTCGTCTTCTCCGCGCACGGAGTGTCGCCGGCCGTGCACGTCGAGGCCCGGGAACGCGGCCTGAAGACCATCGACGCCACCTGCCCGCTGGTCACCAAGGTGCACCAGGAGGCCAAGCGGTTCGCCCGGGACGACCGGGAGATCCTGCTGATCGGCCACGCCGGGCACGAGGAGGTCGAGGGCACCAGCGGCGAGGCGCCGGAGCACATCACCCTGGTCCAGTCGCCGGAGGACGTGGACCGGCTGGAGGTCAAGGATCCGAGCCGGCTGGCCTGGCTCAGTCAGACCACGCTGAGCGTGGACGAGACGCTGGAGACGGTCGACCGGCTGCGGCAGCGGTTCCCGCTGCTGATGGACCCGCCGAGCGACGACATCTGCTACGCCACCTCCAACCGGCAGCTGGCGATCAAGCAGATCGCCGCGCACAGCGACCTGGTGATCGTGGTCGGATCGGCCAACTCCTCCAACTCGGTGCGGCTGGTCGAGGTGGCCCTGGAGGCCGGGGCCAAGGCCGCCCATCGGGTGGACAACGCCGGCGAGATCAACCCGACGTGGCTGGACGGCGTCAGCTCGGTCGGCGTGACCAGCGGCGCCTCGGTGCCGGAGAACCTGGTGCAGGGGGTCCTGGACTACCTGGTCGAGCGGGGCTACCCGGTCGCCCGCGAGGAGCGGCTGACCGAGGAGTCGCTGGTCTTCGCGCTGCCGCCGGAGCTCCGCCGCGACCTCCGCGCCGGCGCGATCAACGACTGACCCCCAGGGTTACGACGAGCGCCGCTCGGCATCCTCGTCGACCGCCCCCACGACGTCGCCCTCGACCAGGGCCAGCAGGTCGGGCTCACTGCGGATCAGCTCGGCCGCCTCGGGTACCTCGCTGCCCTCGGACGCCTTCGTTGACCGCTTCTTCCGACCCCGGCCAACCATCGGCTCCACCTGGACCGCATCGTCGACCAGCTCCGGAGCCTGGATCTGCCGGACGGCGTCGTCCAGCTGCGGCAACGCGGCCAGGTCGGCGTCGCTCACCCGAAGGTCGCGGAAGCGCCGCGCCCGGACCAGCACGGTGCCCTCCACCGTCGCGATGGTCTCGTTGTAGGCGTTCACCGATGAGCGGATCGCCCGGCCGAGCTTGTCCAGGCGGTTGCCCATCAGGCCCAGCTTGGCGTGCAGGTCCCGGCCCAGCCGGAACACCTCCGCGGCGCTCTCGGCCAGCGCCGCCTGCTTCCAGCCGTAGGCGACCGCCCGGAGCAGCCCGATCAGCGTGGTCGGGGTGGCCAGCACCACGTCGCGGGCGGCGGCGTAGTCGTAGAGGTCGGGCATCTGGTCCAGCGCCGCGCTGAAGAACATCTCGTTGGGCAGGAAAAGCACCACGAACTCCGGCGACTCGGCCGCCTTCCAGTACTGCTTGCTGGACAGCTGGTCGATGTGGGTCCGGACGTGCCGGGCGTAGCGGGTCAAGGCCTCGGCCTGGACCTGGTTGTCCTCGGTCTCGGCCGCCTCCAGAAAGGCGGTCAGCGGGGCCTTGGCGTCGACGAACAGGTGCTTGCCCTCGGCCAGGTTGACCCGCATGTCCGGACGCAGCAGCCGGTCGTCGTCGCGGCTGCTGAGCTGCAGGTCGAAGTCGCAGCGGTCCAGCATGCCGGCGATCTCGGCCACCCGGCGGAGCTGGGTCTCGCCCCAGGAGCCGCGGACCTGAGGCTTGCGCAGTGCAGCGACCAGGGCGGCCGTCTCCCGGCGCAGGGTCTCGCCGGTCTGCCGCACGGTCGCCACCTGGGTCCGGAGCTCGGCTGAGATGGCGACGCGCTCCTTCTCCACCTCGGTGAGCCGGGCGCCGAACCGGTCCAGGCTCTCCCGCACCGGCACCATCAGCTGCTCGGTGGCCTTGAGCCGGTGCTCGGCCTGGGCATCGGCGGCCTTGCTGTGCCGGTCCAGCGTGTCGGCGGACAGCACCTTGAACTGGTTGAGCATCGCCTCCCGGTCACCCGCGATCTCCTGCGCTCGGCTGATCGCGGCATCCCGTTCCGCCTGGGCGCCGGCCAGCGTCGCTGCCACGGTGGCCGCCTCGGCCTGTGCGGCAGCCGCCTCCGCGCGGGCGTCCGCCACCTCGGCGGCGGCCGCGACCCGGATCTCGGCAACGTCCGCACGAACGCGAGCGGCCTCCTCGCGCGCCTGCGCCGCCTCGGCGTCGCGACGCATCCGGGTCAGCAGCAGGCCACCGAGCGCGCCGAGGGCCAGCCCGAGGACCAGCCCGCAGACCAGGGCGACGACGGTTCCGGCATCCATGCCGACCATCCTGCGGCCGGTAACTGACAAATCGTTGGAGGTCAGTGCTGCGGGTTAGTTTTGGGGCATGTCTGCGGCCCTCGACCACGTGGCGGATCTCGCCGCCCTGGTGGTCGCCTCGCCGTCGTCGTTCCATGCCGCGGCGGAGGGGGCGCGCCGGTTGGCCGAGGCGGGCTTCGTCGAGCAGGACGAGGCGGCCGACTGGGACGCCGGCCCCGGCGGGCACTACCTGGTCCGCGACGGCGCGCTGGTCGCCTGGCGGCAGCCCGAGAACGCCGGTCCCCGTACGCCGTACCGGATCGTCGGCGCCCACACCGACTCACCCGGCTTCGCCGTCAAGCCGAACCCGGACCTGGGCGGATTCGGTTACGCCCAGCTGGGCGTGGAGGTCTACGGCGGTCCGCTGCTCAACTCCTGGCTCGACCGTGAGCTCGGCCTGGCCGGCCGGGTGGTGCTGGCCGACGGGCGCACCGAGCTGGTGCGCACCGATGCGATCATGCGGATCCCGCAGCTGGCCGTCCACCTCGACCGCGGGGTCAACGACAGCGGTCTGAAGCTGGACAGGCAGCAGCACACTGCGCCGCTGTGGGGTGTGGGCCGCCCGGACCGGCGGCTGGCCGACCACCTCGGTGGGCTGCTCGGCTGCCGGGGCGACCAGATCGACGGCTTCGAACTGTTCGCCTACGACGCGACCGCGCCGGCTCTGTTCGGCCCGGACCAGGAGTTCCTCGCCGCCGGCCGGCTGGACAACCTGACCGGCGTGCACGCCGGCCTGACCGCCCTGCTCCGCTCGAACGGTGGGGACCGGATCGAGATGCTGGTGGCGTTCGACCACGAGGAGCTGGGCAGCGCGTCCCGGAGCGGCGCCTCCGGTCCGCTGCTGGCCGACGTGCTGGCGCGGATCGCCGCGGCCCGGAACGTCGGACCGGACCAGCACCACCAGGCGCTGGCCCGCTCGGTCTGTCTGTCGGTGGACGCCGGCCACGCGATCCACCCCAACTACCCGCAGCGCCACGACCCGGCCAACCAGCCCGTGCTCAACGGCGGGCCACTGCTGAAGATCAACACCAACCAGCGCTACGCCACCGACGCCGCCGGCATGGCACTGTGGCGGCGCGCGTGCCGGGCGGCCGGGGTGCCGACCCAGGAGTTCGTGTCCAACAACGCGCTGCCCTGCGGATCGACCATCGGTCCGCTGACGGCGACGCGGCTGGGGATCCGGACTCTCGATGTCGGGCAGCCGCTGCTGTCCATGCACTCCGCCCGCGAGCTGGCGGGGACGGCCGACGCCCTGGCGCTGAGCCGGGCGGTGGAGGCGTTCTGGGCGGTCGAGGGCTGACGGCTGATGCCGGACGCGCCCTTCGACGGGGGTTCTCCTGAGCCTGGCGAAGGGCTCAGGGCACAGCCGGCGCAGTGGGTGCTGCACGTCGACCTCGACCAGTTCCTGGCCGCGGTGGAGATCCTGCGCCGGCCCGAGCTCGCCGGTCGCCCGCTGATCGTCGGCGGTCGCGGTGACCCGACCGAGCGGGCGGTGGTCTCGACCGCCTCCTACGAGGCGCGGGCGTTCGGGATCCGGTCGGGGATGCCGCTGAAGACCGCCGTGCGGCGCTGTCCCGACGCGATCCTGCTGCCGGTCGACTTCCCGGTCTACGAGGCGGCGTCGGCCGAGGTGATGGACACCTTGCGGCAGCGGCCCGGCGCGATCGTCCAGGTGCTCGGCTGGGACGAGGCGTTCGTCGGTGTGTCGACGAAGGATCCGGAGGCGTACGCCCGGGAGGTCCAGGCTGCGGTCCGCGCCGCGACCCGGCTGTCCTGCTCGGTGGGGATCGGGGACACCACGGTGCGGGCCAAGATCGCCACCGAGTTCGGCAAGCCGGGCGGGATCTTCCGGCTGACCCGGGACAACTGGTCCGCGGTGATGGGGGAGCGGCCGACTACGGCACTGTGGGGCGTGGGCAAGCGCATCGCGGCCCGCCTCGCCGATCTCGACATCCATTCGGTCGCCGACCTGGCCCGGGCCGACGAGGCCCGGCTGGTCACCGCGTTCGGACCGACCACGGGCCCGTACCTGCGGGCCCTCGGCCGCGGGACCAGCACGGCGGTCGTCGATGACACCCCCTGGGTGGCACGGGCGCACGGACACGAGACGACGTACCAGCGCGACCTGGTCGAGCCGGACGAGATCGCGGCGGCGGTCGCCGACCTGGCCGGGCAGGTGGTCGCCGACCTGCACCGGGAGCAGCGGCCCTGCGCCCGGGTCCACCTCAAGGTGCGGTTCGCGCCGTTCTTCACCTTCAACCGGATCCGCAAGCTGGTCGAGCCGACGTACGACGCCGAGGTGATCACCGAGACGGCGCTGGACCTGCTCGCCGGGCTGAACGACTCCCGGCCGATCCGGCTGCTCGGCGTACGCGGGGAGATGGTGCCGCCCGAGGGCGGCTACTGACCACCCCGACCTCGGTGGTCCCGTGAGCCGGCTGCTCGCGGCGTAGGTGACCACCGTGTCGAGCAGCCCCTACCCTTGACCGCTGTGGCTCTCACCATCGGCATCGTCGGCCTGCCCAACGCCGGCAAGTCGACCCTGTTCAACGCCCTGACCCGCAACGACGTGCTGGCGGCGAACTACCCGTTCGCCACCATCGAGCCGAACATCGGGGTGGTCGGCGTACCCGACCCGCGGCTGGCCGTGCTGGGGCAGCTGTTCTCCTCCGCCCGGCTCGTGCCGGCCACGGTCAGCTTCGTCGACATCGCCGGAATCGTGCGGGGCGCCAGCCAGGGCGAAGGGATGGGCAACGCCTTCCTCGCCCACATCCGCGAGGCCGACGCCATCTGCCAGGTGACCCGCGTGTTCCGCGATCCCGACGTCAGCCATGTCGACGGGGCGGTGGACCCGCCTAACGACATCGAGACCATCTCCACCGAGCTGATCCTGGCCGACCTGCAGACTCTCGAGCGGGTGCAGCCACGGTTGGAGAAGGAAGCCCGGATCAACAAGGACAAGCAGCCGATGCTCGCGGCGGTTCACGAGGCCCAGGCCGTGCTGGACAGCGGCCGGACGATCTTCGCCGCCGGCCTGGACCGCGGGCTGCTGCGCGAGCTGTTCCTGCTGACCGCGAAGCCGTTCATCTACGTCTTCAACTGCGACACCGACGAGCTGGCCGACGACCCGCTGAAGGAGCGGCTGCGCGCCGTCGTCGCGCCCGCGGAGGCGATCTTCCTGGACGCCAAGATCGAGTCGGAGCTGGTCGAGATGGAGCCGGACGAGGCCCGCGACTTCCTGGGCGAGATGGGGATCGACGAGCCCGGGCTGGACGTGCTGGCCCGGGTCGGCTTCGACACCCTCGGGCTGCAGACCTACCTGACCGCAGGACCGAAGGAGTCCCGGGCCTGGACCATCCGCAAGGGCGCGACCGCGCCGGAGGCGGCCGGGGTGATCCACACCGACTTCCAGAAGGGCTTCATCAAGGCCGAGATCGTCTCCTACGACGACCTGGTCGCCGCCGGCTCCCTGCAGAACGCGCGGGCCAAGGGAAAGGTGCGGCTGGAGGGCAAGGACTACGTGATGGCCGACGGTGACGTGGTCGAGTTCCGCTTCAACGTCTAGGACTCAACGTAGAGGACCGCATCACACGTTGAGCCAGGTTGTGGTCCCGCGACCGACGCCTGCAGTCGCCGCGAAGGACCTCCAAGTGGCGTCGACGATTCCGGTCTGAGCTGCCACCCGCGGTCGCGTGCAGCAGGTGCTGTCGATCGAGTTGCCCGATCATTGGTTCGGAGTGTTTCCGAGCCTGGACCCGATGCGGTGCGGCCGGCTTGGTAGCGTCCCACGACATGTCGTTCGGCCGAGCGTTCAGGCTTGTGGCGATCATCCTCGGCGCCGTCACGACCGTCCTCGGGGTGATCTGCGGCGTGATCGTCGTCCGCACTCAGGCCTTCTTGGCCGACAGCAGCAGCACCTCCGGCCAGGTGATCGATCTCGTCCCCCGCCAGAGCTGCGACACCGACGATGACGGTGACCGAAGCTGCACGACCGTGTACGCGCCGCGGGTGCGCTTCACCACCGCCGACGGACAACAGGTGGTCTTCGTGTCCGACACGGCCAGCAACCCACCGGAGCACGAGGAGGGGGACCGCATCGACGTCCGTTACCGCTCGACTGACCCCACGGACGCCGTTGTCGACTCGGTTACCGGGATCTGGCTCTCTGCGATCATCACCGGCGGCCTGGCAGCCTTCTTCGCCGTGATGTGTGGGGTATGGGTCGTGCTGGCCCGCCGGTTCCGAAACGAATGACCTCCTCACCTGATACCGGAACCACAGCGGTCACCGATTCGTCGACGCGGGGCACAGGTCAGACCAAGCCGGCCGGAGTGATAGGGAAGGGTTGTGCACGTCCTGATCCTGGGTGCGGCCGGAATGATCGGGCGCAAGCTGACCACCCGGCTGGTCGCGGACGGACACGTGGGCGACCGGGCGATCGAGCGGCTCACCCTGGCCGACGTCACCCGACCGGGCCCGCCGGCCGCTGCCACGGGGCAGGTCGGGCTCGTCGCCGCTGACCTGGCGACCGCGGGCGAGGCCGAGCGGCTGTTGGCCGACCGGCCGGACGTGATCTTCCACCTGGCCGCGGTGGTCTCCGGTGAGGCTGAAGCGGACCTCGAGAAGGGGTACGCGGTCAACCTCGACGGCACGCGGGCCCTGCTGGAGGCGATCCGGTCGGCGCACCTCGCCGGCGGCTACCACCCCCGGCTGGTCTTCGCCTCCTCGATCGCGGTCTACGGTGCACCGCTGCCGAACCCGATCCCCGAGGAGTTCCAGCACACGCCGTTGACCAGCTACGGCACCCAGAAGGCGATCGGCGAGCTGCTGCTGGCCGACTACACCCGACGCGGATTCGTCGACGGCATCGGGATCCGGCTGCCCACCATCTGCATCCGGCCGGGGCGGCCGAACCAGGCCGCGTCCGGGTTCTTCTCCAGCATCCTGCGCGAGCCGCTCGTTGGGCAGGAGGCGGTCCTCCCGGTACCGGAGACCGTCCGGCACTGGCATGCCTCACCGCGCTCCGCCGTGGCGTTCCTGGTGCGGGCGGCCACGCTGGACGGCTCAGCGGTCGGCCCCCGACGGACGCTGTCGATGCCAGGCCTCAGTGCCACGGTCGGCGACCAGATCGACGCGCTGCGCCGGGTCGCCGGGGAGCGGGCGGTCCGGCTCATCCGGCGCGAGCCGGACGAGGAGATCCGGCGCATGGTCGACAGCTGGGCACCGGCCCTGGACGCGACCCGGGCCCTGCGGCTCGGCTTTGCGGCCGAGACCTCGTTCGACGAGATCATCCGGGTACACATCGAGGACGAGCTGGCAGGCTCGATCCCATGATCCGGCCCTACCGCCCACCGGTCGCGGTCGTCGGCGGCGGCGTCCTGGGCGTCTCGACCGCCGCGCAGCTGGCCCGGGCGGGGGCGGACGTCGTCCTGGTCACCGAGGGTGAGCTGGTGAGTCAGGCCTCCGGGCGCTCGCTGTCCTGGCTCAACTCCGCCGGCCCGCGCACCGTGCACTACCACCGGCTGCGGATGGCCGGGATCGACCGCTACCGCACCCTGTTCGCCCGCAACCCCGGTGCGGCATGGCTGCGCTTCGACGGCGGCCTGGCTTGGCTGACCGAGGACCAGGCCGACCTGCTGCAGAGCCAGCACGAACACGAGCTGGCCCTGGGCTACCACAGCCACCGGTTGACCGCCGACCAGGTGGCCGAGCAGGTTCCCGGCGTGGACCCCCGGGTCATCCCGGCGGCCGGGGCGCTCTGGCGCCCCGGAGAGGGCTGGGTCGACCTACCGAGCCTGGTTCGGTTCCTGGCCGCGGACCTCGTCAAGCACGGCGGCCGGCTGGTGACCGACGCCGGACCGGCGCGAGTGGTCACCGAGGACGGCGCAGTGGCCGGCGTACGCAGCGAGCGCGGCGACTGGTTCGCCGCCGAGACCGTCGTGCTGGCGGCCGGCGCCACCGTGCCGGCCATGGTCGCCGAGCTCGGCGTGACGATCCCCGACGCCAGCCCGCTCGCGCTGCTGGTGGTCACCGAACCGGTGGCCCACGAGCTGACCGCCGTGCTCAACACCCCGCGGGTGTCGCTGCGACCGAGGCCCGACGGTGCGCTCTCCGTGGACGCCGACTGGGCCAGCTCGCAGGTGTCCCGCGCCGCCGACGGCAGCTACGGAGTGGTCGACGGGGTGGTCGAGGAGCTGCTGGGTGAGGCCTCCCGGGTGCTGGCCGGCCACCCGTCGTTGGCGGCCGCCTGGTGCGGCATCGGTCCGAAGCCCATCCCGGGCGACGGGGAGCCGGTGCTCGGCCGGATCGACGCCGTCCCCGGGCTACACGTCGCTTTCACCCACAGCGGGGCGACCCTGGGCCTGATCGCCGGCGAGCTGGTGGCGTACGAGATCGTCCACGGCGCCGACCACCCGTTGCTGGCCGACTTCAACGCCCGACGCTTCGGCTAGCGGTATACAGGCCGGATGGAGCCCGAGGCCGACGCGGTCGCGACGCTGCGCCGCTGGGAGGATGCGGGCGGGCTGTGGCGGGTGCTCGCCCGGGACGCCGCGATCGTCACGGTGGGCCTGTACCGCTGCGACGGCGGCGAGGAGGTCGACCGGGTCGCCAGCGCGGAGCTGGCGCTGGCGGACTTCCTTGACGGGCGCAGCAGCAGCGAGGAGGACCGGCCCTCCACGACGCCGGCCTCGACCCCGATTCGGCCAGAGGCGACGGGTTAGCCGCAGCAACCGGTCAGCGGAAGACTGTTCGCGTGGAGCTCTCTCGGGTGGCCTGGCGGCCACTGGCCCTGCTGAGCGGCGGTCTGGCAGTCTTTCTGCTGATCTTCAGCACCCGCTACGGGCCGCACCGGGACGAGCTGTACTTCCGGACGGCCGGTCAGCATCTGGCGTGGGGTTACGTCGACCAGCCGGCCTTCACCCCGCTGGTCGCCCGGCTGGTAACCGAGCTGTTCGGGAACGCGCTGGTCGGCTGGCGGCTGCCGTCCGCTCTGGCCGCCGGGGCGACCGTGCTGGTCACCGGGCTGATCGCCCGCCGGCTAGGCGCAGATCGTCCGGCGCAGCTGTTGGCCGGGGCCGCCATGGCCGTCGCGGCGGTGCTGCTGATCCTCGGCCACCTGCTGAGCACCGCCACCTTCGACCTGCTGTTCTGGACCCTGATCAGCTTCCTGGTTGTGCGCCAGCTCCAGGGCGCCGATCCGCGCGGCTGGCTGCTGGTTGGCCTGGTGGTCGGCATCGCCCTGCACAACAAGACGCTGGTCGCGGTGCTGGTTGCCGCCCTGTTGATCGGACTGCTGGCCGTCGGGCCTCGGCTGGTCCTCCGGTCGGGCTGGTTATGGGCCGGCGCCGGCCTGGCGGTGCTGGTCTGGCTGCCGAACCTGACGTGGCAGGCCCAGCACGGCTGGCCGCAGCTGACCTTGGCGCGGGCCATCGCCGGGGGCAGCTCCGGCTCGTCCCAGCCGCGGTGGCTGTTCCTGCCCATGCAGCTGGTGCTGCTCAGCCCGGTGCTGGTGGCGATGTGGGTGCCCG
>DATHBQ010000032.1:0-5253 GCA_035296105.1 Propionibacteriaceae bacterium
AGAAATCAGCGGAATCCCCGTCGCCCAGCCGTCGTTGAGATCACACCGGCGCTAGGTAAGGCCGTCCTATGATGGGTAAGGCTCAAGAACGACGGCCGTGGCGCTTCGACCTCACGACAGCCGAGCCTCACCCCCCGACCGCGAGAGGGGAAGAAGACGCCGAGGAAAGGCCAGCAGTGACCAAGGTCCACACCCTTGACCGGGTGGTCATCCGCTTTGCCGGCGACTCGGGCGACGGGATGCAGCTGACCGGAGACCGGTTCACCGCCGACTCGGCGGTGTTCGGCAACGACATCTCCACCCTGCCCAACTTCCCGGCCGAGATCCGCGCACCGGCCGGCACCCTGCCCGGAGTCTCCAGCTTCCAGCTGCACTTCGCCAACTACGACATCATGACCCCGGGCGACCGCCCGGACGTCCTGGTGGCGATGAACCCGGCCGCGCTCAAGGCCAACATCGCCGATCTGCCGCGTGGCGGCGTGATCATCGCCGACAACGCCGACTTCACCAAGCGCAACCTGGCCAAGGTCGGCTACGACAGCAACCCGCTCGAGGACGACTCGCTCGCCGACTACCAGGTGCACGCGCTGGACCTGACCGGGATGACGGTCGAGGCGGTCAAGCCCTTCGGCCTGTCCCGCAAGGACGCCGCCCGGGCCAAGAACATGTTCGCCCTCGGCCTGCTGTCCTGGCTCTACCACCGCCCCACCGAGGGCACGCTCAGCTTCCTGTCAACCAAGTTCGCCAACAAGCCGGACATCCGCGACGCGAATCTCACCGCCTTCAAGGCCGGCTACAACTTCGGCGAGACCACCGAGACGTTCGCCGTCACCTACGAGGTGGCACCCGCGCCGATGCCGACCGGCCGCTACCGGCAGATCTCCGGCAACCTGGCGCTCGCGTACGGGCTGGTCACCGCGGCCCGGAAGGCCAACCTTCCGTTGTTCCTCGGCGCCTACCCGATCACCCCCGCCTCGGACGTGCTGCACGAGCTGAGCAAGCACAAGCGCTTCGGCGTGACCACCTTCCAGGCCGAGGACGAGATCGCCGGTGTCGGCGCAGCGCTGGGGGCCAGCTTCGCCGGCCACCTGGGCGTGACCACGACCTCCGGTCCGGGCATCTCGCTCAAGTCCGAGACCATCGCCCTCGGCGTGATGACCGAGCTGCCGTTGGTGATCTGCGACATCCAGCGGGCCGGACCGAGCACCGGGATGCCGACCAAGACCGAGCAGGCCGACCTGCTGCAGGTGATGTTCGGCCGCAACGGCGAGGCGCCGGTCCCGGTGCTGGCCGCCCAGTCCCCGGCCGACTGCTTCCCGATCGCGATCGAGGCGGTCCGGATCGCGGTCAAGTACCGCACCCCGGTCATCGTGCTGTCCGACGGCTACATCGCCAACGGCGCCGAGCCCTGGCCCGTCCCCGATGTCGCCGCCATCCCGCCCATCGACCCGCAGTTCGCCGGCACGCCGAACGCGGTGGACAAGGCGGGCAAGCCGGTCTTCCTGCCCTACCTGCGCGACGAGGAGACCCTGGCCCGGCCGTGGGCCATCCCCGGCACCGCCGGCCTGCAGCACCGGATCGGTGGCATCGAGAAGGCCAAGGACACCGGCGCCGTCTCCTACGACCCGGCCAACCACGACGAGATGGTGCGGACCCGCGCGGCGAAGATCGCCGGCATCGTCCGCGACATCCCCGACCTGGTGGTCGACGACCCCGCCGACGACGAGAGGCGCACGGCCCGGGTGCTGGTGCTGGGCTGGGGCTCGACGTACGGGCCGATCGTCGCCGCCGTACGCCGGGTCCGCAAGACCGGCCGCCGGGTGGCCTACACCCACCTGCGGCACCTCAACCCGTTCCCGGCCAACCTGGGCGAGATCCTGCACCGCTACGACCGGGTGATCGTGCCGGAGATGAACCTCGGCCAGCTGGCCCTGCTGCTGCGGGCGAAGTACCTGGTGGACGTGCAGAGCTACTCCCGGGTACGCGGCCTGCCGATCTCGCTCAGCGAGCTGGCCTCGAACCTGGAAGTCGAAATCGACGCAACCGAAGGAGTGCCGGCGTGACCGCCGTCGACCGGATGAGCACCGAGCTGCGCCCTGAGCCCGCCGAAGGGCGCCCGAACGGCGCTGCGGAAGACTCAGGGAACAACCCCTACCGCGGACTGGCCGGGGTACCCCTGGCGCTGGAGCCGCTGAACCGCAAGGACTTCACCTCCGACCAGGAGGTGCGCTGGTGCCCGGGCTGCGGGGATTACGCGGTGCTGGCGGCGTTCCAGGGGTTCATGCCCGAGCTGGGCATCCGCAAGGAGAACACCGTCATCGTCTCCGGCATCGGCTGCTCGTCGCGCTTCCCCTACTACGTCGACTCCTACGGGATGCACTCGATCCACGGGCGCGCACCGGCCATCGCGACCGGCGTGGCCACGGCCCGGCCGGACACTGCGGTGTTCGTGATCACCGGTGACGGCGACGCCCTGTCGATCGGCGGCAACCACCTGATCCACGTGCTCCGGCGCAACGTCAACCTGACCATCCTGCTGTTCAACAACCGGATCTACGGGCTGACCAAGGGCCAGTACTCCCCCACGTCCGAGATCGGCAAGGTCACGAAGTCGACCCCGATGGGCTCGCTGGACAACCCGTTCAACCCGGTGTCGCTGGCCCTGGGCGCGGAGGCGACCTTCGTGGCCCGGACCATCGACTCCGACCGGAAGCACCTGACCAGCGTGCTCAAGGCGGCGGCCGACCACCGCGGCACCTCGTTCGTGGAGATCTACCAGAACTGCCCGGTGTTCAACGACGACGCGTTCGCCGCCGTCAAGGAGCCGGAGACCTCCGCCGACGCGATCATCCCGCTGACCCACGGGCAGCCGATCCGGTTCGGCGCGGAGTCGGTCCCCGGAGAGGGCGGCCACCTCGGCGTGGTCCGTGACCCGCGGACCGGTCAGTTCTCGGTGGTCGAGGTGTCCGAGGTCGGTGAGGCGGCCCTGGCCGTGCACGACGCGCACCTGGATGACCCGTCCTTCGCCTTCGGCCTGAGCCGGCTGACCGACGCCGGGGTGCTGCACCGGGCGCCGATCGGCATCTTCCGCCAGGTCGACGCCCCGGCGTACGACGACCTGGCCCGCGAGCAGGTCGAGCTGGCCCGCGGCCGCGGCGACGGCGAGGAGGACCTGCAGGCCATGGTCAACGGCGGGGACACCTGGCTCGTCCGCTGACGCCTGTGCCCTGAGCCTGTCGAAGGGCCAGGACCGACGCAGGCTGTCCGAATCCTCGATCCAGCCTCGACTACTCCCTGACAGGACGCACCCGGCGTCCTCGAACAAGGAGCCGAGGCATGACCACGCTCACCACCGCAACAGCTTCTGCCCGCGACGTCGATCCCCGTGACCGCCGGCTGGTCCCGGGGGGCCTCGCCGCCGGTCCGGTGCTCGGGCTGACCTGGCTCGCCCAGGGCCTGGTCCGCGACGGCTACGACTTCAGCCGCCACCCGATGAGCCTACTCGCTCTGGGCGAGGGCGGCTGGGTTCAGATCGCCAACTTCTGCCTGACCGGCGGCCTGATGCTGACCTGCGCCGCCAGCCTGCGCCGGATGCTGACCGCCGGCCCCGGAGCTCGCTGGGCCCCGAGACTGGTGGCGGCCATCGGCGCCGGTCTGATCGGGGCCGGGGTGTTCACCACCGACCCCGGCGCCGGCTTCCCGGAGGGGGCACCCGCCGGCGCGCCGGTGCTGAGCTGGCACGGCGTCCTGCACGAGATCAGCCACCTTGTCGTGGCCGTCGCCTGGATCGCGCTGTGTTTCGTGCTGCGTACCCGGTTTGCCCGCCAAGGCGACCGGGGCTGGGCCCGGGCCTGCGTGGCGGTGGTGCCGATCGTCATCGCTTCGATGGCTTTCCCCCACCTGGACTCATTTCCGGTCCGCATCGTCGTAGCGTCGGTGGTCCAGCTCGGCTTCGTCGGGCTGGCGGCGCGGCGGCTCGGTCGCTGACCGCCGCGACGAGAGACGAGAGGACAACGAGCGATGAAGTACATGATCTTGACCTACGGGTCGCAGCAGGACTACGACGGCATGGCCGGGCGGGCGACGGACAAGCCGGCCTGGACCCCGGAGGACTTCGCCGCCATGGGCGCCTTCATGGCCGACCTCAACCAACGGCTGACCGAGTCCGGCGAGCTGGTCGAGAGCCGCGCCCTGGCCGCTCCGGCGCAGACCCGCCGGGTGCAGAACGGCCCGGACGGTGCTCCGGTGGTGACCGACGGACCGTACGCGGAGACGGCGGAGGTCCTCGCCGGCTACTGGATAGTCGAGTGCGACAGTTTCGACCGGGCCACCGCGGTCGCGGCCGAGTTCGCGAACTGCCCGGCCCCCGAGCACGTCCGGGCCACCGCGGTCGCCGACGTACGCCCGATCGACGAGTACGCCGCGGACGACGCCTGAGCGATGACCGAGGCGAGCACGATCGAGGACCTGTGGCGCCGGCTGGCGCCGCAGGTCCTCGCGGCGCTCGTCCGCCGGTACGGGCAGTTCGCGACCGCGGAGGACGCCACCCAGGAGGCGCTGCTGCAGGCGGCCGCGGACTGGCCCCGGTCCGGCGTACCGGAGAACCCCCGCGCCTGGCTGCTCACCGTCGCGTCGCGGCGGCTGACCGACCTGGTCCGGGCCGAGCAGGCCCGGCGCCGCCGGGAGGAGACCGCTGCCACGTGGACTCCGCTTTCCGAGGCCGCTCCGGCCGCCGACGCGCCGGCGACGGACGAGGACGACAGTCTGGCGCTGCTGTTCCTGTGCTGTCACCCGTCACTGGCCCCGGCGGCGCAGACCGCGCTCACCCTGCGGGCGGTCGGCGGGCTGACCACGGCCGAGATCGCCCGGGCCTTCCTGGTCTCCGAGGCGACGATGACCCGCCGGATCAGCCGGGCCAAGCAAGCCGTCCGGGACAGCGGCGCCCGGTTCGCGATGCCGGTCGGCGACGTCTACGCCGAACGGCTGAGCGTCGTCCTGCAGGTGCTCTACCTGATCTTCAACGAGGGCTACGCGACCACCGCCGGCGAGCACCTGCAGCGCAGTGACCTGACCGCCGAGGCCATCCGGCTGACCCGGATGGTGCACCGCAGCCGGCCCGAGGACGACGAGGTGACCGGTCTGCTGGCGCTGATGCTGCTGACCGACGCCCGCCGGCCGGCCCGGACCGACGAGCACGGCGACCTGGTGCCGATGGCCGAGCAGGACCGCAGCCGGTGGAATGCCGACGACATC
>DATHBQ010000033.1:0-11390 GCA_035296105.1 Propionibacteriaceae bacterium
CATCCGGGCGCCACCGGCCCCGCAGCAGAAGGAGCGCTCGCGCGAGCGGGGCATCTCGGCGTACGTGGTACCGGGCAGAGCCTCGATCAGCTCCCGCGGCGGGTCGTACACCTCGTTGTGCCGGCCGAGGAAGCACGGGTCGTGGAAGGTGACGGTGCGCCCGGCGACCGAGCCGTCCACCGGCGCCACCGGGGTCAGCCGGCCGTCGCGGACCAGCCGGTTGAGCAGTTGGGTGTGGTGCACGACCTCGAGGCTCACCCCGAGCTGGGGGTACTCGTTCTTCAGCGTGTTGAGGCAATGGGCGCACGCGGTGACGACCTTGGTCGCCTTGGCCTCGGTCAGCGCCTCGGCGTTCTCCAGCGCCAGCTGCTGGAACACGAACTCGTTCCCCGCCCGCCGTGCCGGGTCGCCGGAGCAGGTCTCACCGTTGCCCAGCACCGCGTACATCACGCCGGCCGTGCGCAGCAGCTCGACGACGGCCCGCGAGGTCTTCTTGGCCCGATCGTCGTACGCGCCGGCGCAGCCCACCCAGAACAGGTACTCGACCTCGGTCAGGTCCTCGACGTCCTCACCGACCACGGGCACGGGAAAGGGCAGGTCCTTGGCCCAGTCCATCCGGCCGCGGGGACTCTGCGACCACGGGTTGCCCTTGGTCTCCAGGCCCTTGAACAGGCCGTTCAGCTCCGGCGGGAACTCCGACTCCATCAGCACCTGGTGACGCCGGAGATCCATGATGTGGTCCACGTGCTCGATGTCGACCGGGCACTGCTGCACGCAGGCGCCGCAGCTGGTGCAGGACCACAAGACGTCCGGGTCGATGACGCCGGCGAGCCCGCCGGCGGCCGAGATCGGACCGACCAGGGGCCGGGCCGCCTCGGCCTGTACCGCCTCGGGCAGGCTCGCCCGCGCCTCCTCGGCCGCCTGCAGGTAGGGCGCCTTGGCGTACGCGTGGTCGCGCAGGTCCATGATGAACAACTTCGGCGAGAGCGGCTTTTCGGTGTTCCAGGCCGGGCACTGCGACTGGCAGCGGCCGCACTCGGTGCAGGAGGTGAAGTCCAGCAGACCCTTCCAGGTGAAGTCCTCGACCTTGGCCACGCCCAACGGGGCGTCCTCGTCGAGGTCCTCGATCTCGGTGAAGTCCAGCGGCTTCCCGCCGACCATCATCGGCGGGATGGCTCCGAGAGCGGGCGCGCCGGAGGCCTTGCGCTTGAACCAGATGTTCGGCCAGACGGTGAACCGATGCCACGCCACGCCCATGGTGGCGTCGAGGCCGATCACCATGAACCAGGCCATCGAGATGACGATCTTGATCGCCGACAGCACCACGATGGCGGTGCCGAGAGCCTGCTCGGAGAATCCCGCCGGGAGCAGGAACCGGGTGAGCGGGAAGTGGGCCGCCGTGGTCTCCTCACCGAGCAACCGGTACTCCAGCGCCCGCAGGGCAAGCACGCAGAGAACGATGCTGAGGATGACCAGCTCGACGAAGACACCCTTCCAGGTCCGGGAGCCGAAGAACCGCGACGACCGCCCCAGCCGGCGGAGCCGGAAGCGGACGGTCATCAGCAGCAGGATGCCGATCAGCCCGGCCCACGCGATGATCTCGGCGGCCCACTCGTAGACGATCCAGTGGCCGATCACCGGCAGCGCGAACCGGGGGTCGAAGAGCTGGCCGTACGCGGTGAGCAGGGTGAAGAACAGCGCACCGAAGGCGATGAAGACGAACCAGTGCGCCGCGCCGACCGCCGTCCACTGCAGCATCCGGGTGTGGCCCAGCGTCTCCGCCAGCAGGTTCCGCCACCGCTCGGCGGGCTGGTCGCGCCGGCCGGTGATCGGCCGACCGAGCCGGACCACGCCGACGATGCGGGCCACGGCGCGCGCGAACAGCGCGACGCCGACCACCGTGGCGGCCAGCGCCACCACGATCGCAGCGATCCTCACGGCGTACGCATCCTTCCTCGCCTAGTTACTGACGAGTAACTTACCCGCTGCTCCGAACGGGCTGTTGTCCGAACTCTAGGAGGAACGGCCGGGGCAGCCCCAGCACATAACAAAGAATTACGCCACGCCTCGGACAACCGGGGATTGTCAGACCCGGCGATTAGGGTCGTTCAGAGCCAGTCACACGGCGAGCGAGGTAGAACGTGATCGAGTTCGAGTCAGTGGGCAAGACCTTCCGCGACGGCACGGCCGCCGTGGTCGACCTGAGCCTGACCGTGCCTTCGGGGAAGATCACCGTGATCGTCGGCCCGTCCGGCTGCGGCAAGACGACCACCCTGCGCATGGTCAACCGGATGCTCGAGCCGACCAACGGCCGGATCCTCTGGGACGGGGCGCCGCTGCGGTCGAAACGGAAAACCACGCTACGGCGGCAGATGGGCTACGTGATCCAGAGCGGTGGGCTGTTCCCGCACCGGACGGTGATCGAGAACATCGGCACCGTCCCCGGGCTGCTGGGGTGGTCCAAGGACAAGACTCGCAAGCGCTCCCTGGAGCTGCTGGCCAGCGTGGGGCTCGACCGCAAGCTGGCGACCCGCTATCCGGCGCAGCTGTCCGGTGGTCAGCAGCAGCGCGTCGGGGTGGCCCGGGCGCTGGCGGCGGACCCGCTGGTGCTGCTGATGGACGAGCCGTTCTCGGCGGTGGACCCGGTGGTGCGCAGTGAGCTGCACGACTTCTTCCTGGGGCTGCAGCGCGAGATCAGCAAGACGATCATCCTGATCACCCACGACATCGACGAGGCGATCAAGCTCGGCGACCGGGTGGCGATCCTGCGGGTCGGTGGCCGGCTGGCCCAGGTCGGCACCCCGCAGCAACTGCTCGAGGAGCCGGCCGACCCCTTCGTCGAGGGCTTCATCGGCAAGGACCGCGGGTTCCGTTCGCTGTCGTTCCTGCCCGCGGACGGCCTGCGGCTGGACCGGGTGGATGTGGTCCGTGAGGTCGAGTCGGTCCGATCGGACGAGCCGACCCTTGTCGTCGACGGCGATGCGCGGCCGCTCGGCTGGGCCCACCGGGACCAGCCCGGACGGGTGGTGCCGGTGGGGTCAACCTTCGTGCCCGAGTCGGACAACCTGAGGACGGCGCTGGACTCGGCTCTCACCTCGCCGTACGGGCTGGCCGTTGCCGTCGCGGCCGGCACCGGACGGTTCGCCGGCGTGGTCAGCGCCGGGGACATCCTCGCCCAGGTCGCCGACGCCCGGGCGGCGTCGGCCGAGTCGATCGAGCTCCGCCCTGAGCCGGTCGACGAGCCGGGCCCCGAGCCGGTCGAAGGTCCGGACGAGGGCTCGCGCCCTGAGCCTGTCGAAGGGTCGGATGACGAGCTGCACGCGGAGCCCATCGAAGGGTCGGACGAGCTGCGCCCTGAGCCTGTCGAAGGGTCGGACGAGAAGCTGCGCCCTGAGCCGGTCGGAGGGCCGGGGGTAGGGGCCTCGACAGGCTCAACCGGGATGGACCGCGACCCGGGCGAGGGGCCGGAGGAGCGGTCGGCGCCGGGATCGCCCCGGATGGGCTCCACCCGGCTGGACGAGCTGCAGCTCAGCGCGGAGCCGGTGGACACCTCGGCCACCCGCCCGGAGCCGCTCGACCGGTCGGAGAACGGGGTCTCCGGTTCCGCCTCCCCGGCCGAGGAGCTCGAGCCCGACCGGGATCACGTGCGATGAACCTCGACTGGGCCTGGCTCAGCCGCAACGCGTTCGACGGCACCAACATCGCGGCGTTGCTGGGTGAGCACACGCTGCTGGCGATCATCCCCGTCCTGGCCGCCCTGGTGATCGCGATCCCCCTGGGATACCTGGTGTTTCGGACCGGTCGGGCGGCCAACTCGGTCCTGGCCGTGTTCGGGGTGATCTACTCGATCCCGTCGCTGGCGCTGTTCGTCGCCCTGCCGCTGATCATCCCGACCTCGATCCTCAGCCCGATCAATGTGGCCGTGGCCCTGGCCATCTACTCGGTCGCCCTGCTCGTCCGGAGTGTGGTGGACGGGCTGCGGTCGGTGCCCGACCAGGTCAAGCAGTCCGCCACGGCGGTCGGCTACGGCTGGTTCGCCCGGCTGTTCCGGGTCGAGCTGCCGCTGGCCATGCCGGTGATCTTCGCCGGGCTCCGGGTGGCTACGGTCTCCAACATCGCCCTGGTCAGCGTGGCGGCGGTGGTCGGCGGCGGCGCCCTCGGCCGGCTGTTCGACCGCGGGTTGGCCAGCCGGTTCTACACCCCCCTCATCGTCGGGCTGGTGCTGAGCGTGCTGCTGGCGCTGCTGGCCGACGCGCTGATCCTGCTGTTGCAGCGCACCACGCTGCCGTGGGCCCGGGGAAGGCGACTGGCGTGAACATCTTCGACTACCTGCTCGATCCGGCCAACTGGATCGGCCCGAGCAAGACCCTGGACCTGCTGGGTGAGCACCTGGCCTACACCGTGGCCGCCGTGGCCATCGCCGCGGTGATCGCCATCCCGGTCGGCATCCTGATCGGTCACACCGGCCGCGGGTCGTTCCTGGTCATCGGGCTCACCAACGGCGCCCGGGCCATCCCCAGCCTGGGTCTGCTGGTGCTGGTCGTGCTGCTGCTCGGCACCGGGTTCAGCCGAACGGTGCTGGTGCTGACCCTGCTGGCGCTGCCGGCCGTGCTGACCGCCACGGCTGCGGGCGTCGCCGGCGCCGACCGCGAGGCGGTGCATGCCGCTCGGGCGCTCGGCATGACCGAGGGTCAGGTGGTCCGCGAGGTCGAGTGGCCGCTGGCCCTGCCGCTGATCCTCTCCGGTCTGCGCAGCGCGAGCCTGCAGGTCGTCGCCACCGCGAGCGTCGCCGCGTTCGTGGGCGGGGGCGGGCTGGGCCGGTTGCTCATCTCAGGGCAGCGGAGCGGCAACTATCCGCAGATGTTCGCGGGCGCCTTCCTGATCGCCCTGTTGGCCATCGTGCTGGACCTGCTGCTGGGTCTCGTCGCATGGCTGGCCGCCCGTCGGGCCCGCCCACGCAGCAGGACGGACGCTGCGTACGTGTTGGCTCCGACATAGAGTTGCTCGAGTTCTCCACCAACGCGATAGGAAACAATGTTCAAGGTCAAGCAGATGGCCGCTGTCGGGGCAACTGTCGCTGCGCTGCTGCTCGCCGGCTGCGGCGGGGGCGACCCGCTGGGCCAGCAGAGCTCCGCCGTCCCGTCGGCGTCAGGCCCTGGGGCGAGCGGCCCGATCGTGGTCGGTTCAGCCAGCTTCACCGAGTCCACGATCATCGCCGAGATCTACTCCCAGGCCCTGGCGGCCAAGGGGATCCAGTCCTCGACCAAGCTGAACATCGGCTCCCGCGAGATCTACATCAAGGCGTTGCAGGACTCCTCCATCTCCCTGGTGCCGGAATACACCGGCAACCTGCTCGATTTCGTCGATCCCGACACCACGGCGAAGTCGGCCGAGGAGGTCGAGTCCGCATTGCCGGACGCCCTGCCCGAGGGCCTGGAGGTGCTGAAAAGCTCGACCGCGATCGACCAGGACGTCTACGTGGTGAGCAAGAAGTTCTCCGAGGAGAACGGCGTCACCTCGCTCGCCGACCTGGCCAAGATCACCGAGGGGGTGACGGTGGCCGGGTTCTCGGAGCTGGAGCAGCGTCCGTACGGGCCCAAGGGGCTGACCTCGGTCTACGGCGTCAAGGTCAAGGAGTTCAAGCCGTTCGACTCCGCCGAGCTCATGGCCACCGAGCTGAACAACGGCAACGTCGACGTCGCCGACCTGTTCACCACGGCCAGCGCCATCAGCCGCAACCAGCTGGTCCAGCTGGAGGATCCGGAGCAGATGATCCTGCCGCAGAACGTGATCCCGCTGGTCCGGTCGGAGGTGGCGCAGAACAGCACCGCCACCGCCGCCCTGGATGCGGTGCAGGCCGCGCTGACCACCGAGGACCTGATCGCGCTGAACTCGAAGGTCGACGACGACCGACAGGATCCCGACCAGGTCGCCAAGGAATGGCTGACCAGCAAGGGCCTCGCGTAGGTCGGTCTCGCCGCGCCGGTGCCCCGCTTCACCGGGCAACGGCGCGACGCCACCTCAGGAACGTGGTCGAGGTAATCTGAGCGGGACTCGGGGGACGAGCTCGTCCCTCGAGGAGGATCGATGTCGTTCCGCGTTCCCCGGCGCCTGGGCCGCCTCCTGCTGGTCCCGCTGGCCACGGCCCTGCTCACCTCGGTGCTGGTCGCCCTTCCCCAGCCCACTGCCGAGGCGCGGCCGAAGCTCACCGTCAGCATCCTGGCCAGCGGTCTGAGCCACCCCTGGGACGTCACCTGGGTCGGGAGCCTGATGCTGTTCACCGAGCGCGGGGGAACGGTCTGGTCCAAGCGCGGTGGAGCCGAGGCGCGCGTGGTCAAGACTCCGCTGACCGACCTCTTCGCGTCCGGTGAGGGCGGCCTGATGGGCACGGTCGCCGACCCTGCGGCGGGAACCAACAAGCGGTTCTACGTCTGTTACGCATCCCATTACAACGGCAGGCCGCAGGACGTCCGCGTGGTCCGGATGCGGCTGACCAGCGACACGACCGCCGTACGCGACGGCAGCAGTCCTGTGGTGGTCAAGGGCATCCCGATCAGCACCGGCCGGCACAGCGGTTGCCGGCTTCGCTTCGGTTCGGACGGGATGCTCTACGTCGGCACCGGCGACGCGGCGGTCAGCGGGAATCCACAGAACCGCCAGTCCCTGGGCGGCAAGGTGCTGCGGGTCCGGGGCGACGGCAGCATCCCGACCGACAACCCCTTCCACGGCCAGGGCGGCAACGCCCGCTACGTCTACACCTACGGACACCGCAACCTGCAGGGCCTCGCGTTCCGGCCCGGTACCCGGGAGCTGTGGAGCGCCGAGCACGGGTCGGACCGTGACGATGAGGTGAACCTGATCACCGCCGGGGCCAACTACGGCTGGGATCCGGGGCCCGGGTACAACGAGAGCGTTCCGATGACCGACCTGGACAAGTTCCCGTCGGCCCGGCCGGCCAAGTGGCGATCCGGGTCACCTACGGTGGCCACCGGCGGTCTCACGTTCCTGGCCGACTCCGGCTGGGGCCGCTGGCAGGGTGCGCTGGCGGTCGCGCTGCTCAAGGGCCGGGGGATCAGGGTGCTCTACCTCGACCCGCAGACCGAGGTGCTGACCGGCTTCGACACGGTCGGTGAGGTGAGTCCCTACGGCCGGATCCGCACCGTGCAGTACGGACCGGACCGCGCCCTCTACTTCACCAGCTCAAACGGCAACGGCAACGACGTGGTGGGAAAGCTCAGCGTCTCGGCGACACCGCCCCGGCTGAAGGAAGGCACCGACATCTCGCCGGTCGCGGCGTCCGGCGTACGGACCGACGGCGACCTCTACGCGTTCATCCGCACCACGGACAACCGGGTCGAGTACAAGCGCAGCACCGACGACGGAGCCAGCTGGCCCTCGGGCTGGACCAACACCCGGCTGACCAGCGCCAGCGCGCCCAGCGTGGCCTCCTCCGCCACCGGGCGGGTGGACATCGTCACCCGTAACGCCAACCGGACGATCACCCATACCTGGCTGGTCGACGGGATCCGCCGCGGCCAGACCAATCTCGGCGGAGCGGCGATCAACGCCACCATCTCCTCGCTCGGCAACGGCACCCTGGACGTCTTCGCGCTCCGGGTGGATGGCGAGGCCTACCGCAAGCACTACAACGGTCGCTCCTGGTCAGGGTGGCAGAAGCTGTCCGGGCCGCGGTTCACCTCGCGGATCGGAGCATCGGCGCAGCCGTCCACCGGCTCGACGTTGATCACGGCGCGCGGGACGGGCGGGGTCATCTACGAGCGCAACCTGACCTCGACCGGCAACGGCGCCAAGTGGACCCGGGCGACCGGCCTGCTGTGGTCGGGCCGCGCCCTCGGTGACCGCTACCCGAACCAGCCGCTGATCGGGGTGTCCCAGAGCTACGACGGGCTGGCGGTGTGGCGGCGCGGACTGCTGGTCCTGGCTCTGGAGCAGGCCGTCCACTCGGAGCCGGACGTGGTGACTCGGCCGAACGGCACGTGGGTGATGTTCGCCCGCAACAGCACCGGCGGACTGTTGATGTACGACGGCCGACCCGGCGCGTACACGGCCCGCAACCTGGGCGGCGTCGTCCGCTAAGGGTCGGCACCGGTCGGGCAATCGGCCGGTGATATTGCCGGATATGGCGCTGCGTTCGGAGAAGTTTCGGGCGTGGCGCCGGATCGCTGGCAAAGCCCGCATAGGCCGTGTGCCGCTTGCCGCCGGGGTCGTCTATAGTCCGACGTGCCAGGGGGTGGCGACGGGACCCGGTCCTGCGCCCACTTTCGGCGGCGCGGAGCGAAGTGGGGAGGGTCTCAGCGCGGTGAATCGCATGGTGGGGGTGACCCTGTCCATCCTGCTCGTCCTGGGGCTCGCCGTCTTCGGAGCCGCCGAAGCCCTCGACCTACGCCGCGGCGCATCGGCCGGACCCGCCACCAGCACTCCGCTGCCTCCGGCGGTCACCCTGACCGCCCTGGTCGGGACCGAGAAGCGGTCGTACTTCAGTGATCCTGCCGTGCAGCGGCGGCTGGCCGAGCTGGGCTTCGTGGTGGAGCTGGAGACCGCCGCGTCCCGGGACATGGCCGCCAGGGACCTGAAGGGCTACGACGTCGCCTTCCCGTCCTCGGCGCCGGTAGCGGAGAAGATCGTCCGGGCCAACCGGCCGCAGGGCGTCACGTCGCCCTTCTACTCCCCGATAGCGGTGGCCACGTTCCAGCCCATCGTCGACGCCCTGCGACCGGTCGGGGTCGCCCGTGGGAACATCAACGGCTACCAGTCGTTTGAGGTCGACCGCTACCTGGAGCTGGTCCGGGACAACACCCGCTGGGACCAGCTGCCGCGCAACAGCACCTACCCCGCCCGCAAGGCCGTCCTGGTCTCGACCAACGACGTCCGCAGCTCAGGGGCCGCGGCGATGTACCTGGCGATCGCCAGCTATGTCGCCAACGGCAACCAGGTGGTCGCCAACTCGGACCAGGTGGACGCGGTGATGCCCACGCTGCAGCGGATCTTCCTCGGCCAGGGGTACGCCGAGTCCTGGAGCGAGTCCTCCTTCGACGACTACCTGACCCAGGGCGCCGGCAAGGTGCCGATGCTGCTGGTCTACGAGTCACAGTTCCTCGAGCTCGAACGGCGGCGGGACGGCTCCATCGCGCCGGGCATGATGCTGTTGTACCCGACCCCGGACGTCCTCTCCAAGCACACGGTGATCGGTCTGACCGACGACGGGGCCCGGCTCGGCGACGCCCTGACCAACGACCCGCAGCTGCAGCGGCTGGCGGCCGAGTTCGGCTTCCGCACCAACGACCCCAACGTCTTCAACGAGGTCTTCGCGGGATCGGGGGCCAACCCGCCGAGACAGTTCGGCCAGGTCATCGACCCACCGCGGTACGAGGTGCTCGAGTCGCTCGTCACCCGCCTGGCCGAACAGTACTGAGGAGATCGTCATCGTGAGGCCCCTGGTGCGGCTGCGCACTTCTGCCCTGCTCGCCGCTGTCGCGATGATCACCCTGCTGACCCCGGCCTGCGCACTCCTGCCCGGCAGCACCGACCCGTCGCCGACGCCGTCGTCGACCAGCGCCCGGAGCCGCGTGGCGCGTCCGGTCGAGCCGCTTCCGGACCCGGTCACGCTGCGCGTGCTGACCAGCAACGAGCTCACCGACATCAACGACGTCGCGGTCGCGGCGGCCGCGGCCACGAACGTCAAGCTGGACATCACCTACGTAGGTTCGTCGGCCGGGGCGCAGACCGTCGCCTCCGGCAAGGCGAACGGGAAGTACGACGCCGTCTGGTTCGACTCCAACGCCTACCTGGCGCTGCAACCCAAGGCATCCGGCCGGATCGCCACCTCGACCAGGATCATGACCTCGCCGGTCGCCTTCGGCCTCGACGCGGCGGTGGCCAAGAAGCTCGGCTGGGACAAGAAGGCGCCGACCTGGGCGCAGATCGCCCAGGCGGCGGGCGAGAAGAAGTTCCGCTACGGCATGAGCAACCCGGCCACGTCGAACCCCGCCTTCGCCGCCCTGGCGAACGTGGCCACCGCCCTGGTCGGGACCGGATCGGTGCTGGAGGCCGACCAGGTGAACACCGTGGCCGGCGACCTGCGGCGGTTCTTCTCGGCCCAGTCGCTGACGGCGGAGTCGTCGGCCTATCTCGCCGACCGGTTCGTGGGCATCGACGGCCTGCCCGGCGCGCCGCAGGGCCTGATCAACTACGAGTCGAAGCTGATCCAGCTCAACGAGTCGGAGCGACTGGACCGGCCGCTGACTGTGGTCCTGCCCGCCGACGGCGTGATCTCGGCCAACTTCCCGATGAGCCTGCTCAACGGAGCCAGTCCGAAGGCCCGGTCGGCGTACAACGTGCTGACCGACTGGCTCCGCTCGGCCGACGGGCAGCGAGTCATCATGGAGACCACGGCCCGGCGCCCGGTCAGTGGCGGGGTCAAGGCCGACCCGGCGAAGTTCGGCGACCGGCAGCTGATCGAGCTGCCGTTCCCGGCTCAGCGCCGTGTCCTCGACCGGCTGCTCACGTCCTACCTCAACTCGACCCGTCGGGCCACCCAGTCGATCTACGTGCTCGACCTGTCCGGCTCGATGGAGGGCGAGCGGATCAAGGCGTTGCGCGACGCGCTGGTCGCGCTGGCCGGGGGAGAGGGCTCTGGCGGCTCCAACCGCTACACCGTCTTCCGTGCCCGGGAGAAGGTCACTTTGATCGGTTACTCCGACGAGGTGCGTCGGCCGCAGGTCATCACGGTGCCGGCCAGCAACCCCAAGCGGGGTCTGGCCCGGATCCGGTCAACGGTGCGTCGGCTCGATGCCGAGGCCGGCAACACGGCGACCTACACCGCGCTGCGGGAGGCATACCGAGTTGCCGAGCGCCAGATCCGCGACAACCCCGACGCCCTGACCTCGATCGTGCTGATGACCGACGGGGAACAGAATGCGGGGATCGGCGAAGACGACTTCCGCCGGTTCTACCGCGGCCTGTCGGACGAGACCCGGGCGGTGCCCACGTTCACGGTGAAGTTCGGACCGGCGGACGCGGCGGAGCTGGGCCGGATCGCGCGGCTCACCCGGGGTCGGCTGTTCGAGGTCGAGGACACGGGTCTGGTTACGGCGTTCCGTCGGATCCGGGCCTATCAATAGAATCCGGCATGGTCATGCGCTTCCTCGGGTCGACAGCCAACGTGGTCGCCTCGAGCTTGGGGCTGATCACCCTCCTCCTCTGCGTCGTCTTCGACGCCGGCTGGGCCACCTTCCCGATCGTGATCGGCGTGTACGCGGTGAGCGCCGCAGCCGCCTGGCTGTTCCTCCCGCAGCGCCCGGTCGAGGACGAGCCGAGGGTCAAGCCACGCCGCGCGGCGCCTTGATCGATGCGGTTGCTGCGCCCTGAGC
>DATHBQ010000034.1:0-5116 GCA_035296105.1 Propionibacteriaceae bacterium
CCGACCATGGCGACCCGCTCCCCGGCCGCCTGGCGCTCTCGGATCACCGCGGCCTTGTCGGCCGGCAGCACCCCGGCGATCACATCGTCGATGCCGATCTCGCGCGCCACCGTGGACGCCGCCGTGGCGTGGTCGCCGGTCAGCAGCACCGGTCGCAGTCCCATCGCCCGGAAGGCGCGGACCGCCGCGGCCGAGGTCGGCTTCACGGTGTCCGCCACGGCTACCAGGCCCTTGGCCGCCCCGGACCAGCCGACCAGCGCCGGCGTACGCCCCCGGTCCTGCTCCGCCGCGTACGCCGACCGCAGCTCGTCCGGCACCGTCAGCCCCTCGGCCTCCAGCAGCTCCTGTCGTCCGACCACCACCGACCGGGAGTCCACCTCGGCCACCAGCCCGAAGCCGGGCCGGTCGTGCAGGGCCGCCACTTCCGGCACTGCCCCCCGCTCGCGGGCGTAGGCGGTGATCGCCCGGGCGATCGGATGGCTCGAGCCGGCCTCGGCCGCCCCGGCGAGGCACACCAGCTCCTCCGTCAGGACCTCCGGGCCGGGGACCACCGCGGCCACGCTCATCCGGCCCTCGGTGACCGTCCCGGTTTTGTCCAGCACGATGACATTGACCGGACGGGCGGCCTCCAGGGCCTCCGGGCCGCGGACCAGGATGCCGAGCTGGGCGCCGCGGCCCGTGCCGACCAGCAGCGCCGTCGGCGTGGCCAGGCCCAGCGCGCAGGGGCAGGCGATGATGAGCACCGATACTGCGGCCGTGAAGGCGAAGGACGTGTCCGCACCCTGCCCCAGCCAGAACCCAAGGGTGGCCACAGCCAGCGCGATGACGACCGGGACGAAGACTCCGGCCACCCGGTCGGCCAGCCGCTGCACCGCCGCCTTGCCGCTCTGAGCCTGCTCGACCAGCCGGGCAATCTCGGCCAGCTGCGTGTCGGCCCCGACCCGGGTCGCCTGCACCACCAGCTGGCCGTGGGTGTTGACCGTGCCGCCGACCACCGGGTCGCCCGGCCCGACCTCGACCGGCACGGACTCACCGGTCATGCTCGACGCGTCGACCGCGCTGTGTCCGCTGACCACCACCCCGTCCGTGGCCACCGAACCCGCCGGCCCGACCAGGAAGACGTCGCCCACCCGCAGCTGCGCGGCGTCGATCACCGACTCCACGCCCTCCCGACGCACCGTGACGGTCGCCGGCAGCAGCCGCAACAGTCCCCGCAGTGCGGCCCCGGACCGGCGCTTGGCCCGCGCCTCCAGATAACGCCCGACCAGCAGGAAGGTGGTGATGGCGACCGCCGCCTCGAGGTACAGGCTGGCCGTTCCGCCGTGCCGCTCCAGCCGGAGCTCGAACGGATGGGTGTAGCCGATCTGCCCGGCGGCGCCGAACCACAGCGCGTAGAAGGACCAGCCGAGGGCGGCCAGCGAGCCGACCGAGATCAGCGTGTCCATGCTGGCGCTGCCCTGGACCAGGGTGCGCGCTGCGGTGGCGTGGAAAGGCCAGCCCGCCCAGCCGACCACCGGCAGGCTGAGCAGCAGGCAGAGCCACTGCCACCCCTCGAACTGCCAGGCCGGAACCATGGCCAGCACGATCACCGGCAGGCTCAGGAGGGCGGCCACGAGGGTGCGTCGCCCGAGCATCCGTACGTCGTGGTCCGGGTCGTGTTCACCCTCACTCGGCAGGCTCGCGCCGTACCCGGTTCGCTCGATGGTCTCGATCAACGTCTGCGGCGTGGTCGCCCCACCGAACTGGACGCTCGCCTTCTCGGTGGCGTAGTTGACCGTCGCGCTCACACCCTCCAGCCGGTTGAGCTTCTTCTCGATCCGGGCCGCGCAGGAGGCGCAGGTCATGCCGGTCACCTCGAGCTCGACCGAGCGCAGCGGGGCCAGCGCGGTGGCCGAGGTGTCGCGGAAGTCGTCCGGGCTGCGGTGCACCGTGTCGGTCATCGCCGTGCCTCGGCGGTGTAGGCCACCACGTGCTGTCGTTCGGCGCGGTAGAACTCGACGAACACGACGTACGTCCCGCGCTGCAGTACCCCGCCGGCGAACTCCAGCCGCGGCCCGGCGCCGCTCTCGGCCTCGGCACGGCGATGGCTCATCGCGAGATCGCCGGGCCGGACGACCAGCGCGTGACCAGGGGCGCCGTGCAGCGGCTGGAGGTCGCTGACCGGTTTGTCGCCCTCGCTGACCCGGACGCCGAATTCGGCCCCGGCTCGAGTGCTCAGCCCGCCGGATACGCGGACCTGCAGTCCGTCCACCGAGATGGTGTCGGCGACCGGCGGTAGGGGCTCGGGCCGGTAGTCCCCGCGTACGGTCAGGTCGACGCCGAGGGTGATCGGCCGGTTGAGGGCCTTGGGCTGCAGTTCGACGACGACCCGCCACGGCCCCGGGGTGAGACTGAGCAGCGCCCACCAGGACGTCCCCTGGCCCGGCGCGGGCATGACGTGCTGGAAGCCGGCCAGGTCGCGGCGGACGGCGAACAGGTGCATGGCGGCGGGCATCGAGTCGATCGCGTCCAGCTCGGTGACCGCACTACCGTCGGGGTCGACCAGGCGGAGCTCGATGAACTGGTCCGCGCCCGGCTCCAGCTCCGACTCGACTGCGGTCAGGGTGTAGCCGTCCTCCGATCCTCGAAGTCCACCGAGCGTGCTGTCGTGGACGGCGGGGGGCGCCGCGAGCAGGGTCGCCGACTGGGTCCCGGTCAGAAACGCCACGCCGAAGACGGCGGCCAGGACGACCAGGAACCCGGAGAGCTTGGCGACGACCGGCATGAACCGCTGCAGGCTGACTTCGTCGAGTGCCGGCTCAGGCCGGGCTGAGGGCGTAGCCGGCCTCGTCGACCGCGGCGGCGACGGAGGCGTACGGGACGTCGCTGCTGCTGGTCACGGTCAACCGGCCGCTGGTCAGGTCGACCGCGACGTCGTCGACCCCGTCCAGGGCACTGACCTCCTCGGTGACGGCGCGGACGCAGTGATCGCAGGTCATGCCGGTGACGACGTAGTCGGTGGTGGGCAACTGTTCTCCTTGGTGAGTGAAGCGGGCGGGACCGTCAGGAGCGGACCAGGCGGGCGATGGCGGTCGACGCCTCTTGGAGCTTGACCTCCGACTCGGGTCCGCCGCTGGCCGCGGCGCGGACCACGCAGTGGCTGAGGTGCTCGTCGAGCAGACCGAGGGCGACCGACTGCAGAGCACTTGTCGTGGCCGAGATCTGGGTGAGGATGTCGATGCAGTACTGCTCCTCCTCGACCATCTTCTGCAGGCCGCGGACCTGGCCCTCGATCCGCCGTAGCCGACGCAGATAGTCGTCCTGGCGGCCGATGTAACCGTGGTGGCTGTGCTCATCCATGATCATACTCGTTTCTTCTTGATACCCCCTTAGGGTATCGGCTGAACCCAAGGTCACCAACTCCGAAATGTCGACAAAGCGCTTTCCACCTTTGGGGATGAGCTGGGGATAACTTCCCCTCGCGCACCCCTGTTCAGGTTGCCAATACACCACGACTCGGGCGAGCGACACGCCGCCGAGCCGGCCACCAAGAACTTTTCCTCCACCGTCTGTCCACGACATCAGCCCTAGTCAGGAGGATAATCTAGGAATCCGCCAGCGGCCGTCCCCAGGGCTGTCCGCAGGTCCTGCACAGGGTAGACGCGTGTCACCCACAACATATCCACAAGCCCTGTGGATAGTGGATTGTCGGAGCCTCGCCAGAGGGCCGCTACACCCCGTACGGTGGCCGGGATCCACAGGCGTCGCCCCCTCGCCGTCGGACTCAAACGAACTGTCAGCCGGTTCCCGTAGGTTCCGAACTGACATTCGATTCGGACCCGAACCGGTACGAGAGCAGCGAAGGAGACTCGTGAGCCTGGCCGAGGTGATGCCGCCCTACCGGGACGGCTCCTCCCAGTTGTCCGACCGTACGCCGCCGCAGGACATGGAGGCCGAGCAGTGCGTGCTCGGCGCCATGTTGATGAGCAAGGACGCCATCGCTGACGTGGTGGAAACGATCCGCGGCGCGGACTTCTACCGGCCGGCCCACGAGCAGATCTACAACGCCGTCACCGACCTCTACGGCCGCGGCGAGCCGGCCGACGCGGTCACCGTGGCCGACGAGCTCGGCAAGCGCGGCGAGCTGCTCCGGGTCGGTGGCGCTCCCTACCTGCACACCCTGCTGGCCTCGGTGCCGATCGCGGCCAACGCCGGATGGTACGCGGAGATCGTCCGCGAGAAGGCGGTGCTGCGCCGGCTGGTCGACGCGTCGGTCCGGATCGGTCAGATGTCGTACGCGGGGGAGGGCGACGTCGACGAGATCGTCGACCGGGCCCAGGCCGAGGTGTACGCGGTAACCGACCGTCGGGCGGCGGAGGACTTCAAGCCGCTGTCGGAGCTGATGCAGCCGACCCTCGACGAGATGGAGGCCATCGAGTCCCGCGGGGCCGGACTCTCCGGTGTGCCCACCGGCTTCGCCGACCTGGACGACCTCACCAACGGTCTCCACCCGGGCCAGCTGATCATCGTGGCCGCGAGACCCGGTATAGGGAAATCGACTCTGGCACTGGATCTCGCGCGGTCAGCGTCGATCAAGAACGGGCTGAGCTCGGTCATCTTCAGCCTGGAGATGAGCCAGATCGAGATCACCATGCGACTCCTGTCGGCCGAGGCCGGCGTTCCGCTCTCCCATATCCGGGGCGGCCGGATGAACGACCAGGACTGGAACCGGGTTTCGGCCAAGATGGGCCAGGTCTCCGAGGCCCCCATGTTCATCGACGACTCGCCGAACCTGACGATGATGGAGATCCGGGCCAAGGCCCGGCGGCTGAAGCAGCGGCACCGGCTCTCGCTGCTGGTCATCGACTACCTGCAGCTGATGAGCGGCAACAAGAAGGCCGAGAACCGCCAGCAGGAGGTCTCGGAGCTCTCCCGCTCGCTCAAGCTCCTCGCCAAGGAGCTCGAGATCCCGGTCATCGCGATGAGCCAGCTGAACCGCGGTGCGGAGCAGCGGACCGACAAGAAGCCGCAGTTGTCGGACCTCCGTGAGTCCGGGTGCCTGCCGGCCAGCACGCGGGTGCTGCGCGCCGACGACGGCTCCGAGGTGACGCTCGGCCAGCTGTACGCCGACGGCGCC
>DATHBQ010000035.1:0-6099 GCA_035296105.1 Propionibacteriaceae bacterium
GGATGATCCCGGTGTCGACGCCCAGGTCGATCAGGCTGCCCTCCCGGCTGATCCCCATCCCGTAGAGGATGTCGAACTCGGCCTGCTTGAACGGCGGCGCCACCTTGTTCTTGACCACCTTGACCCGGGTCCGGTTGCCGAGCATCTCCTGGCCGTCCTTGAGGGTCTCGATCCGGCGTACGTCCAGCCGGACCGAGGAGTAGAACTTCAGCGCCCGACCGCCGGTTGTCGTCTCGGGACTTCCGAACATCACGCCGATCTTCTCCCGCAGCTGGTTGATAAAGATCGCGGTGGTGCCGGCGCCGCTCAGTGCGCCGGTCATCTTGCGCAGCGCCTTGCTCATCAGGCGGGCCTGCAGGCCGACGTGGCTGTCGCCCATCTCGCCCTCGATCTCGGCCCGGGGGGTCAGTGCGGCCACCGAGTCGATCACGACCAGCGCCAGGGCGCCGGAGCGGACCAGCATGTCGGCGATCTCCAGTGCCTGCTCTCCGTTGTCGGGCTGGCTGACCAGCAGCGAGTCGGTGTCCACGCCGAGCTTGGCCGCGTAGTCGGGATCCAGCGCGTGCTCGGCGTCGATGAAGGCACAGATCCCGCCCGCCGCCTGGGCATTGGCGATTGCGTGCAGCGCCACCGTGGTCTTGCCGCTGGACTCCGGACCGTAGATCTCCACCACCCGCCCGCGGGGCAGCCCGCCGATGCCGAGGGCGACGTCCAGGGCGATCGAGCCGGTCGGGATGACCTCGATCGGCGCCCGCACGTCCTCGCCGAGACGCATCACCGACCCCTTGCCGTACTGCTTGTCGATCTGGGCCAGCGCGGATTCCAGCGCCTTCTCGCGATCGGTCGTGGCCATCATGTTCCTTCCCTCGCCCGCATGGGGCGGCAGTGGTTCTTCCTCGTCGTCGGTGACCTTAAGGACAGCGACCGACAATCAACCGCCCCTGCGAAATCCTGTGGACAACGGCCGGAGCCGTACGGTGGATAACCTACCGAACAGGTGTTCGAAGTGCACTCGACACGCCGACCGGCAGACGGGGGTCAGTCGGTGCGGGCCTGGCGGGCGTAGGTGGCCGGCGGCACCCCGATGGTGGCGGTGAACGCCCGGGTCAGGTGCGCCTGGTCGGCGAAGCCCAGCTCGGCCGCCAGCTCGGCCCAGTCCAGGTTGTCCTGCGCCGCCACACGGGCGGCGGCGTCCTGTAGCCGACAGCGCTGGATGACCCACTTCGGCCCGGCCCCGACGTACTCGGCGAAGAGCCGTTGCAGGCTTCGGACGGTCAGCTCCCCCCGTTCAGCGACCTGGGCCACCCGGGTGATCACCCGGTTCCCGGCGATGGTTTCCACCAGGCCGGCCACCTGTTCGGCGGTCGGGTCGGGATCCGGCCAGTCCCCGGCCAGGAACTCGGCGAGCAGCCCGACCCGGACGCTCGGGTCGGGGCGCTCGTCGACGAGCCGGGCCAGCTCGGTGGTGTCGCGCCCGAGCACCTCGGCGACCGGACGGTGCCGGTCGGTGAGGTCGGAGACCGGCCCGCCGATCAGTGGTCGGAAGCAGCCCGGCCGGAACCGCGCACCGACCGCGTAACCGGCGCCCCGGAGGTGCCGGTGGTAGCAGCGCCGGGTCAACCCGGTGACATCCACCTCGGTGTTGGTCACCGAGAGGTTGACGCTCGGGTACGGCAGGGTCTGCGCCGTGTAGGTCCGCCCGCCGTCGAGGTCCCAGCTCACCGTCCAGAAGTGTTCGACCAGGTCGGCCAGCCCCGCTGGCACGGGATGGCGCTCGTACTCGAAGTTCTTGGCCGACGTGCGCGGCCGCAGGATGCTCGCGTCCATCGTCGACGAGGTCACGGAGGCTGAGCGTACGCGGGGCTTGTCGCGTTCGTTCAAGACGGAACCGCGTCGGCGCGAGAAAGTCGGGTCATGAGCGAGACGACTACCTCCAGCACCCTCCAGGCCATGTCCACGGCCGGAGCCACGGTGGCGGGCGCGGTACGCGCCAGCGCTGCAGTGGACCTGGCCGGTCCCACGCCGTGCGGCGACTGGGACCTGCGGACCCTCGTCCGGCACTTCGTCGGCACCAGCGGCGCCTTCGTCCGGGCCGGCCGGACCAAGGCGCTGGATCCCGACGACCCGTGGGGCACGAACGCGGTGCTGGACGAGTCGAGCTGGGCGGACCAGCTCAGCGGCCAGGTCGAGGCCATGGGCGAAGCGTGGAGCAGGATGGACGCCTGGACCGGCTCGATCGAGGGTGCCCAGATGCCCGCCCCGGCGGTCGGCGAGCTGGCTCTGATCGAGCTGATGCTCCATGGCTGGGACGTGGCTCGCGCCGGTGGGCAGACCCTGGAGGTCCCGACCGCACTCGGCGCCGAGCTGCTCCGCTGTCTGGAGCCGACCTTGGAGCAGGGCCGGGAGTTCGAGGTGTACGGGCCGCCGGTCCGCGTGCCGGAGGGAGCGTCCGCCTTCAGCCGGGCGCTGGGCTTGTCCGGACGGGATCCGGACTGGCAACGCCCCTGACGGGAACGGGTCAGCGATCCCGCGGCGGCAGCTCCAGGGCCGCCCACACCGCCCGCCAGATCACCTTGCTCGGCACGCCGGCGGCCAGCGCCTGGACCACGGTGCGGTTCCCCAGGTCGGCCAGGCTGAACTGGTCGGCCCAGACCCGGTAGTAGCCCGCTCCCAGCGCAGCCTCGAGCCGCTGCCAGAGCTCGGTCTCCTTCACCGCGGGGGGCCCAGACCAGACATGCAGGCGACCCTACTGCCGGGAGGGCGGGCCGCTTCCCCGGAGACTGTCAGTGGCGCCGGGCAAGATGGTCGTCGTGGGATCCGATCCGCTCGCGGTGTTCTCGCCGGCCACGGCCACGTGGTTCCGGGAGGTCTTCGCGCGCCCGACGGCTGCCCAGGCCGGGGCGTGGCAGGCCGTTGCCGCCGGTGAGAACGCGCTGGTCATCGCCCCCACCGGTTCGGGCAAGACGCTGGCCGCCTTCCTGTGGGCGCTGGACGACCTGACCCGCTCCCCCGTGCCGCCGGCCAAGGAACGCTGCCGCGTGCTCTACGTGTCGCCGCTCAAGGCTCTGGCGGTCGACGTCGAGCGCAACCTGCGGGCGCCGCTGGCCGGGATCACCCAGACGGCGCTGCGGCTCGACCAGGTCCCACCCAACGTGACGGTCGGCGTGCGGTCCGGCGACACCTCGGCGGCCGACCGGCGGGCACTGGTCACCCGGCCGCCGGACATACTGATCACCACCCCGGAGTCGCTGTTCCTGATGCTGACCTCGGCGGCCCGGGATCTGCTGCGCTCGGTGCGCACCGTGATCGTCGACGAGGTGCACGCCCTGGCGGGCACGAAGCGGGGGGCCCACCTGGCCCTGTCCCTGGAGCGGCTGGAGGCGCTGACGGCGGAGTCGCAGGCGCCGGACTCCGATGGCGTGCTGCGGCCACTGCAGCGGATCGGACTGTCGGCGACGGTGCGTCCGGCGGAGCGGGTAGCCGCCTATCTCGGCGGGTCCTATCCCGTCCGGGTGGTGGCGCCTCCGGCCGACAAGGCCTGGGACCTGTCGATCGTCGTTCCGGTCGAGGACATGAGCGACCTGGCGGCCAGCTCGTCGACACCGACCGCACCGCCCAGCCTGGACGACGACGGGCCGCCGTCGCGGCCGCCGTCGATCTGGCCACACGTGGAGAACCGGATCCTCGACGTCATCAACGGGCACCGGTCGACCATCGTCTTCGCCAACTCCCGTCGACTGGCCGAGCGGCTGACGGCCCACCTGAACGAGCTGCAGGCCGAGCGGCTCGGTGAGGGCACACCCGAGCTCCCACCGCCGGCGGAGATCATGGCCCAGTCCGGCGCCTCGTCCGGGCGGGACGGGACGACCTCGCCGGTGATCGCCCGGGCCCACCACGGGTCGGTCAGCAAGGAGCAACGCGCCCAGATCGAGAACGACCTGAAGTCCGGTCAACTCCCGTGCGTCGTGGCGACCTCGTCGCTGGAGCTCGGCATCGACATGGGCGCTGTCGACGTGGTGGTGCAGGTGGAGGCCCCGCCATCGGTGGCCAGCGGGCTGCAGCGGGTCGGCCGGGCCGGCCACCAGGTCGGGGCGACCTCCCGAGGGGTGTTCTTCCCCAACCATCGCGGTGACCTGGTCGAGTCGGCGGTCGTCGTCGAGCGGATGCGGCAGGGGGCGATCGAGGAGGTCGCCGAGCTGCGCAACCCGCTGGACGTGCTGGCCCAGCAGATCGTGGCCATCGTCGCGGTCGAGGAGACCAAGGCCGAGGAGCTGTACGCGCTGGTCCGCCGGGCGAGCAGCTTCGGCGAGCTGCCGCACAGCGCCTTCGAGGCGGTGCTCGACATGCTCAGCGGCCGGTACCCCAGCGAGGACTTCGCCGAGCTCCGGCCACGGCTGGTGTGGCAGCGGGACACCGGCCTGCTCACGGCACGACCCGGCGCCCAGCGGCTGGCCGTGACCTCCGGCGGGACGATCCCGGACCGTGGCCTGTTCGGGGTCTTCCTGGTCGGGGAGGGCAACGCCGGCGGTAAGCACGCCCCCGGCCGCCGGGTCGGCGAGCTGGACGAGGAGATGGTCTACGAGACCCGGGTGGGCGACGTCTTCACCTTGGGCACGACCAGCTGGCGGGTGGAGCAGATCACCCACGACCAGGTGCTGGTGTCGCCGGCTCCGGGCAGCCCGGGGCGGTTGCCGTTCTGGAAGGGCGACGCGCCGGGACGGCCGCTGGAGCTGGGTCGCGCGTACGGGCAGTTCGTCCGCGAGGTTGGCAGCCTGACCCCGCCGCAGGCCCAGGCTCGGCTGCGGGGGGCGGGACTGGACGAGTTCGCGGCCGGCAACCTGGCGTCCTACCTCGCCGAGCAGCAGTCGGCCACCGGGACCCTGCCGACCGACAAGACGATCGTGGTCGAGCGCTTCCGGGACGAGCTCGGCGACTGGCGGGTCTGCGTGCACTGTGGCCTGGGCACCGCCGTGCTGGCTCCCTGGGCGCTGGCCATCGAGCAGTCGGCGCGGCAGCGCTACGGGACCGAGGTGCAGGCCACCGCGACCAATGACGGCATCGTGCTGCGGATCCCCGACACGGAGTCCGAGCCACCCAGTGCGGACCTCGTGGTGGTCGACCCCGAGCTGCTGGAGTCGGTCGTCACCGACGAGGTCGGCGGGTCCGCGCTCTTCGCGGCCCGGTTCCGGGAGAGCGCTGCGCGGGCGCTACTGCTGCCCCGGCGAGATCCGAAGTCGCGGTCCCCGCTCTGGCAGCAACGGATGCGGTCGGCCCAGCTGCTGACCGTGGCGGCGCAGTACCCGGAGTTCCCCATCGTGCTGGAGACCATGCGGGAGTGCCTGACCGACGTCTTCGACCTGGGCGGCCTGCTGGAGGTGCAGCGGCAGATCGCCGGCCGGGCCATCCGGCTGGTCGAGGTGGAGACCAAGGAGCCGTCACCCTTCGCCCGATCGCTGCTGTTCGGATACGTGGGAGCCTTCGTCTACGAGGGTGACGTGCCGCTGGCCGAGAAGAAGGCCGCGGCCCTCGCCCTCGATGCGTCCCTGCTGGCCGAGCTGCTCGGCAAGGACGGACTGAAGCAGCTGCTGGACGCCGGCGTGATCGCCGCGGCTGAGGCCGACCTGCAGGGGCTGAGCGAAGAGCGGCAGGCCACTACCGCCGAGCAGCTGTTCGACCTGATCCGGACGGCCGGTCCCTTCGCCCGGACCGAGATCGCCGACCGGTGCCGCCCCGAGCTCGACTGGCGCGCGGCCGTGGCGGAACTGACTACCGACCGGCGGCTGGTCGAGGTGCGCATCGCCGGCCAGGAGATGCTGGCCGTCGCCGAGGACGTGCCGCGGCTGCGGGACGGGCTCGGCATCCCCGTGCCGCCGGGCGTCGCCGCCTCCTTCACCGAACCGGCCGCCCATCCCATCGACGACCTGGTGCTGCGCTGGGCGCGGACCCACGGCCCGTTCGTCGCCGCCACGGTGGCCGAGCGGTACGGGCTCGGGCGGTCCGTGGTCGAGGAGGCCTGCCGGACCCTGGTCGGTCCGGGCACCCTCGTCGCCGGGTCGTTCGTCGATCTGCCGGGTCCGCTGGCCGGCGAGCGGACCCAGT
>DATHBQ010000036.1:0-4374 GCA_035296105.1 Propionibacteriaceae bacterium
GGCGGCAGTTCTCCTTCACCTGTACAGCGGAACTTGCGTTCCAACATCCGAGACGGCAATATCAAGGCATGGACAACACTAGCGGGGTCGGCGTGCTGGACAAAGCCGCCCAGGTGCTCAGTGCCCTGGAGACCGGTCCCACCACGCTCGCCGGGCTGGTGGCCTCCACCGGGCTGGCGCGTCCGACCGCCCACCGGCTGGCCGTCGCCCTGGAGCATCATCGGCTCGTCGGCCGCGACCTGCAAGGTCGGTTCGTCCTCGGTCCCCGCCTCGGCGAGCTGGCCTCGGCCGCGGGTGAGGACCGGCTGCTGGCCACTGCCGGGCCGGTCCTGGCCCGGCTGCGCGACATCACGGGCGAGTCGGCGCAGATGTTCCGTCGGCAGGGCGAGTACCGGGTCTGCGTGGCCACAGCCGAGCGGATGTCCGGGCTGCGCGACAGCGTTCCGATAGGCACCCAGCTCACCATGTCGGCCGGCTCCGCCGCCCAGGTGCTGCTGGCCTGGGAGGAGCCGGAGCGGATGCAGCGCGGGCTGCGCGGCAGCCGCTACTCCGCGGTTGCGCTGGCCGCCGTCCGCCGCCGTGGCTGGGCGCACTCGGTCGGCGAGCGCGAGGCCGGCGTGGCCTCGGTGTCGGCTCCCGTCCGCTCCCCGTCCGGCAAGGTGATCGCCGCGGTCAGCGTGTCCGGGCCGATCGAGCGGCTCTCCCGGCAGCCCGGTCGGCTGCATGCGCCGGCGGTGATCGCGGCCGCTGAGCGGCTCAGCGAGGTGCTGCGGCGCAACGGCGGCGAGTAGCCGGACTCGGGCGTCGCCGGCTTCCGGCCTCCCGTTAGGTTGGAGCCATGCAGGTAGCACCGGAGATTCACCGAGCGGCACGAGCGGACCGGGCCTTCCATCGTTGGCGAGCCCGGCGGGCCCGCGAGGTCGGTGCGGTGGCGTACGTGGTGCCGCACACCGGATACGGGTCGACGGACTGGATCCGCGTCCTCGGCCGGGTGCTGCTGACCAAGGATCCCTCGCGGCCGGCCAGCGAACCGACCGGCCTGCGGGGCTGGCGGAACTTCATCAACGTGCCGGTGGAGAACGCCGCGGTCGAGGTGCACGTCGGGAGCTCCGTCCAGACCATCCAGGCGGACTACAGCGGCATCATCGACGCGGTGGTCGACGTCGACCTGACTCCCGGCTGGCACGAGATCGGGCTCCGCTCCGAGGGCTCGTCGATCGCCACGGCGAAGGTCTTCGTGGTCGACCCGGAGCTCCGGTTCGGCATCGTGTCCGACATCGACGACACCGTGATGGTGACCGCCCTGCCCCGGCCGTTCCTCGCGGCCTGGCACACCTTCGTGGTCAACGAGCACGCCCGGGCGACGACGCCGGGCATGCCGGTGCTCTACGAGCGACTGACCCAGCAGCATCCCGGGGCACCGGTGGTCTACCTGTCGACCGGAGCCTGGAACGTCGCGCCGAGCCTGACGCGCTTCCTGTCCCGCAACCTGTACCCGGCCGGCGCGCTGCTGCTGACCGACTGGGGCCCGACCGCCGATGCGTGGTTCCGCAGCGGGAAGCTGCACAAGCGGAGCTCGCTGGAGCGGCTGGCCCGGGAGTTCCCGCAGATCAAGTGGCTGCTGATCGGCGACGACGGGCAGCACGACCCCGCCATCTACGGCGACTTCGTCCGCGAGCACCCGGACAACGTCACCGCCGTCTGCATCCGCCAGCTCTCGCCCAGCGAGGCCGTCCTGGCCGGTAGCCCGCTGCGGGATCGGACCCCGTCGAACGGGACCGACGTGCCCTGGCTGCACGCGCCGGACGGAGCCGCCCTGGCCGACAAGCTGGAGGAGGCCGGACTGCTCAGCGAGGTGGGGAAGCCGCCGCAGCAGCCCGAAGTCAAGGCCTGAGGCCGGTTGGGGCGGCCGACGCTGGTCCTGGTCACCGGACCGGCGGGATCCGGGAAGACGACGCTGGCGTACGCGATCGGTACGGCCCTGGGCTGCCCGGTGGTGTCCCGGGACGCGATCAAGGAGGGGATGGCGGCGGCCGAGCCGGGCTTCGTCCCGGCGCCCAGCGACCCGCTGACCCGGCGGACCTACGGCACCTTCTTCGCCAACCTCGATCTGCTGCTGCGGTCCGAGGTGACCACGGTCGCCGAGGCGGCCTTCCAGCATCCGCTGTGGACGCAGGGGTTGGCGTTGCTCGACGGTCTGGCCGACCTCAAGGTGATCCGGTGCCAGCTCGATGTTGGGCAGGCCCGGGTCCGGATGCAGCGTCGGCGGGCCGAGCAGCCGACCCGGGCCGCCCACGCCGACCTCGAGCACCTGACTGCAGCGGCCGCGTTCACGCCGCTGACCCTCGACATGCCGACCCTTGACGTCGACACCACCGACGGCTACCGGCCCGACCTGACCGACGTGCTCGCCTTCTGTCGGCGCTCAGCGACCGCGACCTGAGCGAAACTTGACCGGATCGAAACCGGAGAATAAGAACAAAGGTTCGATAATGGCGGCATGTCGACCGACGACCAGACCCACTCGGCCCGGTTGCACGGTGAGGCGCTGCTGGCCGCCCAGGAGCCGATGTTCCAGGCGGTCATCGACCGCCTGACCGCCGAGGCGGCCGGTCGCGACGACCTCCGGGTGGAGTGCGCCGGCCTGCTGGCCGGTTGGTGGTTCGCCGCGCCAAATACTCAGTACGGGTACGAGCTCATCGCGGTCGGGCTGCTGCTGCTCGCCGGTCCGGTGGACGGCGACCTGCTGGTGCACTGGGTCCGGGTCGGGATGGAGCGCCGGACCGACGCCACCGCCTCCTACGATCCCAGCCGCTGAGCGCAGCAGGCGCTCGAGCGGCACGATGTGGCGGGGTTGCGCCGCCAACATGTCGCAACCACCTGCATCTCAAGCGGCGCAGCGGCGTGGTCGTGCCAAGATGCCGACATGGCGCAGGACACCCGCACGGTGGTCAAGTACGTCTTCGCAGCCCTGGCCCTGGTCGCCATGCTCGTGCTGGCGCCCTTCTTCGTCGCCTCCGGCCTGATGGCGCCCGGCTGGGCAGTCGCCGCCTTCATCGCCATCTGGGTGGCCCTGTTCGTGCTGGGCTGCGTCTGGATCCGGCGCAAGCCGCTGTGGGTGATCCCGCTCCCGTTCGTCGCCGCCGCGATCTGGCTGGCCGGGATGAGTGCCGGTGGCGCCTGGCTCGGCTGGACTGCCTGAGCGCAGCTCACCGGCAGCCTGGAGGACATGTGCACGGGTCTGCGGGCTGACCCGGGTCAGCCGCGGCGCATTCCGTAGCGGAAATCCAGTCGTGGCCGGGATGAACCCGTTCGAGCGCGGTGTGGAGCCAGATCCGCTGCACGGGCGACATCCGAGGCAGCGTGGCCTCCAAGTCTGCCTGGTCCTTGTCTCGTACTGCCTTCGACTTGAAGAGCAGACAGATCTCAGGCTTCAGGTAGGGGATCTCCCGTCCGCCGACACCTCGAAAACCTCCGGGTACGGCCGCCGGATCGAGCCACGGGAGCGCGATCTTCAGGTCCTCGTGGTCACGGGTGCGCTCGCCGAGGAAGATGTCGATCGCCCAACCACCCGCCACGAACCATGTGAGGCCTGCACCCTTCAGGCGCGCTGCCAAGTCCCGAGGATGCCAGGGCTTCCGCGCCTCGATGTCGGGCTGCATCCGATCACCGTAGAGGTGCTGGACCCGGCATCACCCTCGCCGGCCCACCCCGCCTCCGGCTCAGCTCCGTCCGGATCCCTCGCCGATGACGACGGTCCAGGGTCGGATAGCCGATGAGGTGACCAGGCCATTGTGAACATAGGGATCAGCGTCGACGAAACGCTCAATGACGGAGCGATCGTCCGTCCGCCAGACCAGAGTCGCTCGATCCACCGGCTCGGCGAGGGCACCGGCGAGGATCAGATCCCCACGGCGATGGGCTTCCCGAGCGAGCGCCAGATGCTCCTCCCGAAAAGCTGCGCGCCGAGCCACATAGTCGTCGACCAGCGCGTACTCCAGCAGGTAGTAATCCATGGAGGAGATTGTGGTCCCGGCCCGGGGGATCTAGCACGGTGCGCAGCTCCGCGGTGGGCGGGTCCGCCCCGGTCGTGGGCGAATGCGCCTGGCCGGTATCAGGTGGCCTGCGGCCGACTCGAAGGCCGCCCACGACGAAGTACCGCCGCCCGGCGAGAAGGCCGCCGGATCATGCTGACTGCTCGCCGGGTTTCGGGCCGCCCCCGTCATCCGACAGGTCCATTGGCGTTATCGGTGGTGACCGCGGCAACCAGCCCCGGCCCGAAGCGCGCTGCGTTGGCTCAGCTTCGGCTGGTCGGCCTCAGCTGCGGCAGCTACTGATCAAGGAGGTGTCACTTTGAAGCATCGGTATCGCTGG
>DATHBQ010000037.1:0-6335 GCA_035296105.1 Propionibacteriaceae bacterium
TACGAGGCTGGCGACATCATCTCCGGTCTCGATCGACTGCTCGGCCGCTCCTGGGATCCTCGGCGGTTGGCGTGCTGGAACCGGCTGCCGAAGGAGTCGATGTTGCGGCCCACCGGTCGGTCCCGGCTCCTCGGTCGCTGGTCTCCAGCTGAAACTGTGCACTTGAGGCACTGGATCGCCTGAATTGGGGGTCCGGGACTGTCGGAACTGCACAGTCGAGGTGGCTGGAGGGACGCCAGCGTGTCGAGGGCCGGCCAGTAGGCTGGTGGACCTTAGGCTGAGCGAACAGATGTTCGTTTCGGCGTCGGCAAGGAGGATCGCGTGCGCGATCCGGTGACAGCTCTTCGGGGTGATCAGATGCGGGTGCTGGGCGTCGACCCCGGCCTGACCCGCTGCGGGCTCGGAGTGGTGGATGGGCTGCCCGGCCGCCAGCCGCGGCTGATCGCCGTCGACGTCGTCCGCACCCCAACTGAGTTCGACACCGCCCGGCGGCTGGTGCTGCTCGAGGAGACGCTGGACGCCTGGGTCCGCGACCACCGACCGACCGCGGTGGCGATCGAGCGGGTGTTCGCCCAGCACAACGTGCAGACGGTGATGGGCACCGCCCAGGCGGCCGGGGTCGCGATGCTGGTCGCTGCCCGCCGCGGTGTGCCGGTCACGCTGCACACGCCGAGCGAGGTCAAGGCGGCGATCACCGGGTCGGGCCGGGCCGACAAGGACCAGGTGGGCGCCATGGTCACCCGGATCCTGCGGCTGGAGGAGGCTCCCAAGCCGGCCGACGCCGCCGACGCCCTCGCCCTGGCCATCTGCCACGTCTGGCGGGGTGGCACGACGTCGCGGCTCGATGCGGCGGTGGAGGCGGCCGCGGCCCGGTCGGCCCGGCAGCGCCAGGCGTTCCGGCAGGCTTCGCGGTGATCGCCTCGGTGAGTGGGCCGGTGCTGGCGGTCGGCCCGACCTCCGCCGTGGTCGAGGTCGGCGGCCTGGGCATCCTGGCCCTGTGCAGCCCGAACACCGTCGCCGGGTTGCGGGTCGGGCAGCGGACCACGCTGGCCACCGCCCTGATCGTCCGGGAGGACTCGATCACCCTCTACGGGTTCGCCTCGGCCGACGAACGAGAGTTCTTCGAGCTGCTGCTCACCGCGACCGGGGTGGGGCCCAAGCTGGCCCAGGCCGCCCTGGCCGTGCTCAGCCCCGACGAGCTGCGGCAGGCGATCGCCACCGAGAACCTCGTAGTGCTCTGCAAGGTTCCGGGCATCGGCCGCAAGGGCGCTCAGCGGATCGTGATCGAGCTGAAGGACAAGATCAACGCCGTCGGGGTCGGCGGCGACCCGGTCCCGAGCGGCGTGACGGCGCCCGGCTGGCGGGACCAGGTGAGCCAGGGCCTGCAGGGCCTCGGCTGGTCGGCCCGGGATGCCGACACCGCCTGCGACGAGGTGGAGCACCTGGTCGCCGATGACCCGGCGGTCGGCGTGCCGGTGCTGATGCGGGCCGCGCTGCAGAGCCTGGCCCGTTCGTGAGCGAGCTTGCGAGCTCACCGTCGAGCACAGCAGCACCGCGAACGCGGCCGACGAGCGCCGGCGATGAGGACTCGTGAGCCAGTCCGGTCTGGTCCGGAGCGAGGCTGACCCGGAGGAGCAGGCGGCCGAGTCCGCGCTGCGACCGGCCACGCTGGCCGAGTTCGCCGGGCAGTCCCGGGTCTCGGACCAGCTGGGGCTGGTCCTGGAGGCGGCACGGCACCGCGGCGGCGTGGCGGACCATGTTCTGCTCTCCGGCCCGCCCGGCCTGGGCAAGACGACCCTGGCGATGATCATCGCGGCCGAGATGTCGGCGCCGCTGCGGATCTCCAGTGGCCCGGCGATCACCCACGCCGGGGACCTGGCCGCGATCCTCTCCGGGCTGGTGGAGGGCGAGGTGTTCTTCCTCGACGAGATCCACCGGATGTCCCGGCCCGCCGAGGAGATGCTCTACCTGGCGATGGAGGACTTCCGGGTCGACGTCGTCGTCGGCAAGGGTCCCGGGGCCACCGCGATCCCGCTGGAGATCCCACGGTTCACCCTGGTCGGCGCGACCACGCGGGCGGGTCTCCTGCCCGGACCGTTGCGCGACCGGTTCGGGTTCACCGCCCAGCTCGACTTCTACGACGTCGCCGCCCTGGAGCGCATCCTCCGGCGGTCCGCCGAGCTGCTGCGGATCCCGCTCGATCCCGACGCCGGCGCGGAGATCGCCCGCCGCTCCCGGGGTACGCCTCGGATCGCCAACCGGCTGCTCCGCCGGGTCCGCGACTACGCCCAGGTCCGCGCCGGTGGGGAGATCGACCGCCGGGTGGCCCAGGCCGCGCTGGAGCTGTACGAGGTGGACGAGCTGGGCCTGGACCGGCTCGACCGCGGCGTGCTGGAGGCGATCTGCGCCCGGTTCGGCGGCGGTCCCGTCGGGTTGTCCACACTGGCCATCTCGGTGGGGGAGGAGCGGGAGACGGTCGAGGAGGTGGCGGAGCCGTTCCTGGTCCGTCAGGGCTTCCTGATGCGCACCGCCCGGGGGCGGGTGGCGACACCCGCCGCCTGGCGACACCTCGGCCTGCCAGTACCTAAGAGTGACGATCTTTTCGGGGTTTTCGGCTCCGAGTAGGTAGAGTACGGCGGTCGGGCTCGGACAGGCATGCTCGGGACCCGGCCGAACGCCGCCCTCAACCGAACGCCGGAGTCATGGACCAATTCAGCACGCTGATCCTGATCGCCTTGATGGTGGTCGCGTTCTACTTCCTCATCATGCGACCGCAGCGGAAGCGTCAACAGGAGATCCAGCGGACCTTGAGTGCGCTCGTGCCGGGCCACCGAGTGATGCTGGGCAGCGGGCTGTTCGGCACCGTGGTCGCGGTGGGGGAGAAGCAGGTCGTACTGGAGATCTCGCCCGGCAACGAGCTGACCGTCCTCAAGCAGGCCGTCGCCCGGATCGTCACCGAGGGTGACGAGGACACCGAGGGGGACGAGACGGACCTGGCCGACGACGTGGTCGCCGAGCCCGAGGGCCCGCTGCCGGTCGAGCCGGAGCCGATCCGTCCGGTGACCGACGACCGGGAGCCGCCGGGAACCAGCGCTGGCCAGAGACCGACCACCGCCGGCTGATCGAGCCCTCCGAAGGACCTCACCTACGTGGCAACAACGTCGACCGGGCACCCCGGACGAACCCTGATCGTGCTCGCCGTCCTGGTGGCCGGGCTGTTCACGCTGCTCGCCGTGGGCAAGACCTGGGCGCCCAAGCTCGGTCTCGACCTCCGCGGCGGCACGACCATCACCCTGACCGCCAAGAACACCACCGGCACCGGGGCCATCGACCCCAACAGCCTGCAGCTGGCCCGGACGATCATCCAGAGCCGGGTGGACAGCCTCGGCGTCGGTGAGTCGGAGGTGACCACGGCCGGTGACCGGCAGCTGATCGTCACTGTGCCCAACGTGCAGCGCGACCAGCTGGTCGAGCTGGTCGGCCAGACGGCCTTGCTCCGCTTCCGTGCGGTGTACGCCGCGGAGCAGGTCACCCCGCCGCCCGTGCCGGAGCCGACCACCCCACAGCCCACGGAGTCACCCGCGCCGTCCGGCGAGCCGACGCCGTCGGCCAGCGTGGTGCCCGAGCCCACCCCGTCCGGCAACAACAAGCCGTTCCCGGCCCTGCCGACCGCGCCGCCGCGTCCGGTCGGTGAGGCCTGCGTGTCGGCCGACGGTGCAGGGACCCCACCCGACCAGGCGATCGACTGGGTGCCCAGCGAGCCGTGCCAGGCGGCGTTCGCCGAGTTCACCTGCGATACACCGGTGGAGGACGTCGCCGACCAGCCGCTGTTCGCCTGCGACGAGGGCGGCACCGAGAAGTACCTGCTCAGCCCGACCCTGATCGAGGGCGACCAGCTGGCCACCGCGTCGGCTGGCGTACCGGCCAACGATGTCGCCTGGGTGGTGGACCTGGAGTTCAACTCCGAGGGGGCGGCCCTGTTCGAGCAGGCGACCGCGGCGTTGGCGGCCAAGGCCGAGCCGCAGAACCGCTTCGCCATCGTGCTGGACGCCGTCTCCATCTCGGCGCCGTCGGTGAACGAGGCGATCCCCGGCGGCCGGGCGCAGATCGAGGGCAACTTCAACCAGCAGAGCGCGACCGAACTGGCCAACGTGTTGAAGTACGGTGCCCTGCCGTTGGCCTTCGACGTGTCGGAGGTCAACAACGTCTCCGCCACCTTGGGCGGTGAGCAGCTGCGGGCCGGCATCATCGCCGGCATCATCGGTCTGGCCCTGGTGCTGCTGTTCTGCTTCGCCTACTACCGCGGCCTGGGCATCGTCGTGGTCACCTCGCTGGCCGTCGCCGGAGCGATCACCTACGCCGCCATCGTGCTGCTGGGCAGCTCGGTCGGCTTCGCGCTCAACCTCCCGGGCATCGCCGGGGCGATCGTCGCCATCGGCGTGACCGCGGACAGCTTCGTCATCTACTTCGAGCGCATCCGGGACGAGGTCCGCGAGGGCCGCAGCCTGCGCACGGCGGTGGAGACCGGCTGGCGCCGGGCCCGGCAGACGATCCTGATCGCCGACGCCGTCTCGATGCTGTCCGCCATCGTCCTGTTCATCCTGGCCATCGGATCGGTAAAGGGCTTCGCGTTCACCCTCGGCCTGACCACGCTGATCGACGTGCTCGTGGTGTTCATGTTCACCAAGCCGCTGCTGAGCCTGCTGGCCCGGACGAAGTTCTTCGGCACCGGCCACCGGCTGTCCGGGCTCGATCCGCGGCACCTGGGGGTCCAGGCACTACCCGGAGTCCGGTCCCGCCGGCCCGTGACGGAGGGTGTGTGATGGCCAAGCTCAGCAACCTGGCCTCCCGGCTCTACACCGGGGACATCTCCTACAACTTCATCGGCCACCGCCGGCGCTGGTACATCGTGTCTGCCGTCCTGATCACGATCTCGATCCTGGCCCTGCTGATCCGCGGTCTGGTCTTCGGGATCGAGTTCCGTGGCGGCGCGGACTTCCGAGCCCCCACCCAGGTCACGGCCGAGACGGTCAACCAGGTGCGCGAGGCCGTGGTGGCGACCGGCCTGCCGGACCTGGACGACACGATCGTCAACACGATCGGCGACAACCAGGTCCGGGTGCAGACCCGCACCCTGAACCCGACCACCGAGGTCCCTGTGGTCCGCACCGCGATCGCCGAGGAGGTCGGCGTCACGTCCGACGAGGTCGCCTACAGCCTGATCGGGGCCTCGTGGGGCAGCCAGATCACCGAGCGCGGCCTGATCGCCCTGATCGTGTTCCTGACCCTGGTGTCCCTGGTCATCTGGGTGTACTTCCGCGACGCCAAGATGGCCGGGGCGGCGCTGGTCGCCCTGGCACACGACCTGATACTCACCATCGGCATCTACGCCCTGGTCGGGTTCACCGTCACGCCGGCGACGCTGATCGGTCTACTGACCATCCTGGGCTACTCGCTCTACGACACCGTGGTGGTGTTCGACAAGGTCCGGGAGAACGTCCGCGACATCCGGTCCAGCACCACGCGGACCTACTCCGAGGCCGCCAACCTCGCGGTCAACCAGGTGCTGGTGCGCTCGGTGAACACCACGGTCATCGGCGTGCTGCCGGTAGCTGCGCTGCTGTTCGCCGGGGCGGCGATCCTGGGCGAGGGCCCGCTGAAGGACCTGGCCCTCGCGCTGTTCGTCGGCATGGTGTCCGGCGCGTACTCCTCGATCTTCATCGCCACCCCGCTGCTGGCCCAGGGCAAGGAGCGGGAGCCGGACATGAAGAAGCTCGCGGCGCGGGTGATGGCCCGGCGCAACAAGTCCGAGCAGAAGGCCCGGCCGGCCGAGCGTACGCCGGACGTCCCGCCCAGACCGGAGGGCGACCTCGAGCCGGAGGCGACCGATGTCGAGCCGAGCAACGCCGAGCTGGCCGCAGCCGCGGCCGCCGCCCGCTCCGGGTCGTCGGCGGTGCGGATCACCGCGGTGAGCAGCACAGAGCGGCCGCCGGGGGTTCGGCCGATGGGCGACGCGGCGGCCAAGCGCCCGCAGCCGCAGCACAAGCCGCGCAGCCAGCGGAGGAAGTAGCCCGTGTCGGTCGACCTGGCGTCGCTGATCGTCGACGTCCCGGACTTCCCCAGGGCCGGCATCACCTTCTACGACATCACCCCGCTGCTCGCCTCCGCCGCCGGCCTGGCCGCCACCGTCGACCAGCTGGTCGACGCCGCTCCGCCGGCGGACCTGGTACTCGGCATCGAGGCTCGCGGCTTTCTGCTGGCGGCGCCGGTGGCGTGCCGACTGGGTCTGGGAGTCGTGCCGATCCGCAACGGCGTGACCACGACCGCGTTGATGA
>DATHBQ010000038.1:0-4149 GCA_035296105.1 Propionibacteriaceae bacterium
ACGCCGAGGCCTTCTCGGGCCTGACCTTCTCGGTCTTCGTGGGCGTCGCCGAGGAGGACGCCCGGGCGTACGCCGAACGGCTGCACGGGGCGCTGGAGGACCCCGCTCACTCGGTCCTGGTGCTCTGCGACCCGGAGTTCCACGTCCTGGAGATCGTCACCGGCAGCGAGGCCCGGCGCTGGCTGAGCGACGTGGAGTGCGGCCTGGCCGCAGCGACGATGCAGACCTCGTTCGTGGTCGGCGACATCATCGGCGGCCTGGTGGCCGGCGTCCAACAGCTGGGTGAGGCCGCGCGTCACCCGCGAACGCTGCACACCAGCAGACGGGACTTCTGAGCCGGCAGCCCGGCCGCTAGGTCCTAGGAGTCGGTTCCCGTGACCGGGGACCGCACGGCGTCGGCCGGAGACTGCCCCGGGGTCAGCGGGTTGTCGATCCCGTCCGGCGCCGGCTGGCCGAGGTCCTCGGGCGGGGTGCCGGTGTCACCCTGTCCGGCCAGGCCCTCGACCTTCTCGGCGTACTGCTGGCCCGTCGACTCGTCGACGTCCTTCGCGCCCAAGGCGTCCTTGGCCTTGTCGAAGATGCCCATCGCGGATCCCTCCCGTAGCGTCGACACTCTGGAATCACGGTAGCGCCGGCTCGGTCAGGTCAGCACACCGGATCCGAACCACAGGTGCATGGTCGCGTACGAGCGGAACGGGGCCCACTCGGCCGTCGCGGTGATCGACCGGCGGGCCAGCTCGCGCTTGATCACCAGGTCGGATTCCAGGAGCACGTCACGGTCGCCGAAGCAGCGCATGGCCAGGTAGTCCGCCGTCCACGGCCCGATGCCGGGCTGGGCCAGCAGAGCCTGGCGCCGCGGCTGGGCGGTGAGGTCAAGCGTGCCGTGCGCCAAGGACCGGGCCAGCCCGACCAGCGCCCGGCCTCGACTGCGCGGCATCGGGAGCGACTCGGGATCGACCGCGGCCAGGGCGGCGGGGGAGGGGAACAGCCGAGTCAGGGCCGGGTCGGACAGCTCCACCGCCTCCCCGTACGCGCCGGCCAGCTTGGCCGCGCAGGTCGCCGCGGCGGCTAGCGAGATCTGCTGCCCGATCAGCGTCCGGAAGGCCATCTCGACCGGATCGACCGTGCCCGGCACCCGCAGGCCGGGCCGGTCCGCCACCAGCCGGCGCAGTGGCTCGGAGCGGCCGAGGTGGGCGGCGATCGTCGGGGCGGGCGCGTCGGTATCGCACAGCCTGCTCACGGCCGCGGCGGCCTGGGCCCGGTCGGCCGGATCTGTCCGCGTGGTGGCCAGCAGCACGCGCCCGGTCCAGACCAGCTCGAGCAGGCCCGGTCCGTGCGGCAGGCGCAGGGTCCGGGCGTACCGCAGCCCTCTCGGCTCCACTCCGTACGCCTCCACCCCGGCGATGGTCCGCTTTCCAAGGAAGGAGAGCAGCGCGACCGCGTCGAACGGCGGCGTGGCCGCGACCGCGAAGTTCTCCTCCGCCTGGGTCACCCGCCGGTCTGGCAGCGCAGGGCCCGGACCAGGTCGTCCCGCCGCTCGGCGATGATGCGACGGGCGGCGTCCGACAAGGGCGCGGCGGCCAGCCACGGGTCCAGCCGATCCAGGAACGCCTGCTTGTCCAGCGGCCAGGGGAACAGCCAGCGCAGCGCGTTCTTGCGCAGGGCCGCACCCTTGGCGGCCCAGACGCCGCGCAGCGCCGACACGTCCTCGGCCGTGGCGAGGTAGCGGTCGACGTAGGGCAGCAGCAGCTCGTCCTGCCCGCGCTGCCAGAACGCCAGACAGATCGCCTGGTGCACGGAGTTGGTGATCTCGTCGGTCTCGACCGCGAGCCGCCAGGCGTCCGCCTTGGCCGCCGCGGTGGGCTGCGCAGCACGGGCCCCGGCGGCCTGCTCCGCCCCGGTGATCGACGGGTCGCGTTCCTGTTCGGCGGCGATCTCGGACTCGCCGACGAGACCCAGCCGGGACAGGTTGGCCAGCAGCAGCCAGCGCAGGTCGGTGTCGAGCACCAGTCCGTCGGGCGGGTCTCCCGCCCACCAGCGCTGCAGCAGCTCGCCCGACCAGCCCGGGTTGGCCGCGGTGGCGAAGGCCCGGGTCAGGGCCAGCTGGAGGTCCGAACCGGCGGGCGCCTGGGCGAGCAGGTCGGCAAGTCCCCGGGTCCAGGTCTCGGCCAGCTTCGCCCGGCCGGACGGCGGGGCGTAGCTGTACGCGGCGGTGCCCGCCTGGCTGAGCAGGTTGCGGACGGCGGTGGCATCGGTCTCGGTGGCCACGCCGCGCAGCACCAGGTCGACGTAGTCCGCGGCCGGGAGTTCGGCGTCCCGGCAGATGTCCCACATGCCGCCCCACAGCACGGCCCGGTTGAGCGGACTGGTCACCGTGGGCAGCTTGTCGAGGACGGTGGCCAGCGACTCCGGGTCCAGGCGGATCTTGGCGTAGGTCAGGTCGTCGTCGTTGACCACGATCGCGGCCGGGCGCCGCCGGCCGACCAGGTCCGGCACCGGTGTCCGAGGTCCGGCGACGTCCTGCTCGATCCGGCCGCCGCGTTCCAGCCGGCCGTTCTGCTCCGCGTAGAGACCGAGCCCGATCCGGTGCTCCCGCAGGGTGGGATTCTCCTTCGGTGCCGTCTGGACCACGACGGCGTCGGTGATCATCCCGGCCTCGTCGGTATCCAGCTCCAGCCGGAGCGTGTTGACCCCGGCCGTCTCCAGCCACCCCGCCGACCAGCGGGAGAGGTCCCGCCCGGACTTCCGCTGCAGGCTCTCCAGCAGGTCCGGCAGCGTGGTGTTGCCGAAGGCGTGGGCGGAGAAGTAGTCCCGGACGCCGGCCAGGAAGGCGGCGCGGCCCACGTAGGAGACCAGCTGGGCGACCAGCGCGGCGCCCTTGGCGTAGGTGATCATGTCGAAGTTCAGCTCGACCGCGTTCAGGTCGACGATGTCGGCCGCCACCGGGTGCGTCGACGGCAGCTGGTCCTGGCGGTACGCCGAGGTCTTCTGCGTGCTGGAGAACGCGGCCCAGGACAGCTCCGGGTCGTCGGCCTGCTCGCTCACCGCGAAGCTGGCCGACCAGGTGGCGAAGGACTCCTTCAGCCACAGGTCGTCCCACCAGCGCATCGTCACCAGGTCGCCGAACCACATGTGGGACAGCTCGTGCAGGATCGTGTTCCGCCGGTGGTCCAGCGAGGCCGCCGTCACCTTGCTGCGGAACAGGTACTCGTCACGCAGCGTGACGCAACCGACGTTCTCCATCGCCCCGCCGTTGTACTCCGGCACGAACACCTGGTCGTACTTGGTGAAGGGGTAGTCCACCCCGAAGTGCGGCTCGAACACCTCGAACCCGCCGGCGGTGATGTCGAAGATCTCCTCGGCGTCCAGGTAGGGCACGACGGACTGCCGGCAGTACAACGCCGATGGAACCCGACCGCGACCCAGCGCCGGCCCGTCGACCCGGGCGTAGTCCCCGGCCACCAGGACGGTCAGGTAGGTCGAGATCGGCAGGGTCTCGGCGAAGTGGATGCGGCGCAGGCCCGGTCCAGCCTCGGCGGTATCGGTCGGCAGGGTGTTGCCGACCACGGTCCAGGCCTCGGGCGCGACGACGGTCAATGTGAAGCGGGCCTTGAGGTCCGGCTGCTCGAAACAGGCGTACATCCGTCGGGCGTCGGCGGACTCGAACTGCGTGTAGAGGTAGCTGCGCCCGTCCGCCGGGTCGAGGAAGCGGTGCAGTCCCTCGCCGCTGCGGCTGTAGTGACAGACCGCGGTGATGGTCAGCTCGTGCGGTCCCGCGGTCAGCGTCAGCGGGAGCCGGGCTCCGGTGAAGGCGCCTGGATCCAGATCGGTGCCGTCCAGTACCGCGCCGACGACGCGGTCGGCGATCAGGTCGACGTGGATCTCGCAGGGTTCCCGGGCTGCGAAGTGAAGCGTGGTGGTGGACCTGAACTCGGTCTCGGGATCGCTGACCGTCCGCCCGGACAGGTCGACCTCGATCGCGTACGCGGAGGTCTCGACCACGCCGGCCCGATGCTGAGCCTCGGCCCGGGTCAGGTTGTCGGGGAACATGCCGGAATCCTTGCACGGTGGGCCGAAGCCCCGATCGGCTCCGTCGGACGGCCCTCCTAGGCTTGCCCGGTGGGAAAGAAGTCGAGGAAGAAGAAGGCC
>DATHBQ010000039.1:0-6865 GCA_035296105.1 Propionibacteriaceae bacterium
GGCGCCGGCGCCCTGCGGTCGACGGTGCCCGACCTGCTGACCTACCTGGGGGCCCAGCTGGCCCCGGACGCCACGCCGCTGGCGGCCGCCATCCGGCGGACCCATTCCCCGTGGCAGCCGGGCCGGCCGCACACCATCGGACTCGGCTGGTTCCGCACCCGGCTCCGCGGCGGTGACCTGTGGTGGCACAACGGCGGCACGGGCGGCTTCCGCAGCTTCGCCGGCTTCAGCCCGCAGCGGCAGCGGGCCGTCGCCGTGCTGGTGAACGACCGGCGCGGACCGGACCGCATCGGCGTGGACCTGATGGAGCTCCGCCAGGTCAGGTCCTCGGCCTAGTCGGCCGGGCCCGGGTGTGGATGCGCTCACCCTGCGGGCCGAACAGACTGAGGACCTCCGCCGGTTCGCGGTCCGCGCTGCCGAACCAGTGCGGCACCCGCGTGTCGAACTCGGCCGCCTCACCGGCGCTGAGCGTCAGGTCGTGCTGCGCCAGCCGCAGCCGGACCCGTCCGGAGAGCACGTAGAACCACTCGTAGCCCTCGTGGGTCTGCAGATCGACGGGCCGGGCCCGGTCGGCGACAGCCGGAATGACCAGCTTGTACGCGCGCAGCCCGCCGGGCTGGCTGGTCAGCGGCACGACCGTCATCCCGTTGCGCCGATGCGGCCGCTGGTGCACCCGCGGGTCGCCGGTTGGCGGCGCGCCGACCAGCTCGTCCAGCGGCACCTGGTAGCGGCGGGCCAAGGGGAGCAACAGCTCAAGGGTCGGACGGCGCCGACCGGCCTCGAGCCGGGACAGCGTGCTGACCGAGATCCCCGTCGCGGCCGCGACGTCGGCCAGCGTGTCACCGCGGGAGGCGCGGAGCGCACGGAGGCGGACGCCGACCTCGGTCAGCACCCGGTCGAGGTCCGTTGCTCGGTCCGCCATGCCGATCAGTTTGTCAGAACTGCAACTGCTTTGGCGTTTCCGGCCAACAGCGGGGCAGAATCGACGGCATGAACAGCGACGGACGGCTCTGGGACGTGATCGTGGTCGGCGGCGGTGCCGCGGGACTGGCGGGGGCGATGGCCCTGGCCCGATCCCGTCGCTCGGTCCTGGTGGTGGACGCGGCAGAGCCGCGGAACGCGACGGCCGGCCATGTGCACAACTTTCTCACCCGGGACGGCACGCCGCCCGCTGACCTGCTCGCCGCCGGTCGCGCCGAGGTCGAGGCCTATGGCGGTTCGGTGGTGGCGGGCCGGGTGCACGTGGTCGCGGCCACCGAGGACGGCTTCGCGGTGCATCTCGGCGACGACGGATCCGAGCCGCTCGGGGCCCGTCGGCTGCTGGTCACCACCGGGGTGACGGACGAGCTGCCGACACTGCCAGGGCTCAGGGAGCGGTGGGGCCGAGATGTCCTGCACTGCCCGTACTGCCACGGCTGGGAGGTCCGCGACCGGGCCATCGGGGTGCTCAACAGTCCGATGGCCGTGCACCAGGCGCTGCTCTTCCGGCAGCTGAGCGACGACGTCGTGCTGTTCGCGCACACCGGGCCGCAACCGGCCGGGGAGGATCTCGACCGCCTGGTCGGCCGCGGCATCCGGGTGGTCGACGGCCAGGTGGCCGGACTGGAGGTGCACGAGGACGCGCTGCGTGGCGTGCGGCTGACCTCGGAGGAGACAGTGACGCGCGACGCGCTGGTGGTGGCGCCGCGGTTCCGGCCCAACGCCCCGTTCCTGGAACCGCTCGGTCTGGCGCCGGTGCCGATCCGCCGGCACGAGGCGGTGCTCGGTGAGCATCTGCCGAGCGACCCGATGTCCGGGGCGACCACGATTCCCGGGGTCTACCTCGCCGGAAACGTCACCGACCCGATGGCGCAGGTGATCGGCGCGGCGAACGCGGGCCTGCGGGCCGGTGCCGCCATCAACGCCGACCTGGTGATGGCGGAGGCGGACGTCGCGGCGGACCGCACGCGGGTTGCCGCTGGATGAGCTGGTTCTCCGGATCCGTCCGACACCCGCCGGGACGACACAATCGGATGGCGAGGTCGCCGGGAATCCAGCAGACTCCTGGCCGTGAACCGGCTGCGCGGCCCTCGGGGGGAGGGCGATGCCCGGCGCGTGTTCTACCTGCTCACCGCGGTCTCCACGTTCTGCTTCACGCTGAGCTTCACGGTCAACCTCGTCTACATGGCCACGGTGGTCGGCCTGACCCCGTTCCAGCTGGTGCTGGTGGGCACGGTGCTGGAGATCACCGGCCTGCTCTTCGAGGTGCCGACCGGCATCGTCGCCGACCTGTACAGCCGACGGACCTCCGTGCTGGTGGGATGCGGGCTGATCGGCCTGGGCCTGCTGCTGCAGGCAGTGCCGCTGCTGGTCACCGTCCTGGCGGCCCAGGTGGTCTGGGGGATCGGCTCCACCTTCACCTCCGGAGCGACTCAGGCCTGGATCACCGACGAGGTCGGTGAGCAGCAGGTGGCGGCGGTGTTCGCCCGGGAGCAGCAGATCCACCTCAGCGCGACCCTGCTGGGCACCGTGGCCGCCGGTCTGCTCAGCCTGGCGGGGTTGGCCGTGCCGATGGTCATCTCCGGTATCGGCTTCCTGGCCCTGGCGCTCTGGTTGCTGAGGGTGATGCCCGAACGGAACTTCACCGCCACTCCGAGGGGTCAGCGGGAGACGTTCCGACACATGGCGACCACCTTCCGGGCCGGGCTCCGGCTGGCGGCGGCTCGTCCGGTGGTGCGCGGCCTGCTGCTGGTCACCGTCCTCGCCGGGCTGGCCAGCGAGGCCTTCGACCGGCTGTGGCTGGTCCGCATCCTCGAGGACTTCCCGCTGCCCGCCCTCGCCGGGGCCACCAGCGTCGGGCTGTGGTTCGCCGGGTTCGGCCTGGTCGGCAGCGTGGTCGCGCTGGTCGCCTCCCTGCTGGTCAACAGCCGGGGGGCGGCGGCCATCGGCACCCGCCATCCCGGACGGGTGCTGGCCGTGCTGGCCGCCCTGCAGGTGCTCTGTGTCCTGGCCGTCGCCCTGGGCGGCTCGATCTGGCTGGTGCTGGCCGGGTTCTGGCTCCGGGGGGCCGCGTACGCGCTGGCCGCACCGGTGGAGGCGACCTGGCTGAACTCCGAGCTGCCCTCCGACATCCGGGCCACCGTGCTGTCGATGAACGGCCAGGTCAACGCGGTCGGCCAGATCGTCGGCGGGCCGCCGCTCGGGGCTCTGGCCAGCCGCACCTCGGTCGGCACGGCCCTGGCCGTCTCCGCCGCGGTGCTCGCGCCGGCGGTCGCCGTCTACGGCTGGCTCGGCCGGCGGCGCACCCGCTGACCCGCGGCATCAGTGCTGATCCTCGGCCGCCGACAGGGCGAAACCGCCCGATAGCGGGCGCCAGCCCGCCGGCGGGTCCTCACCGACCCGGCCGTCGATGGCCTCGCGGAGCAGGTCGGCGTGCCCGGTGTGCCGGCCGTACTCCTCGACCAGGTCGCACACCAGCCGGCGCAGGTTCGCGTGCCGGCCCTCGGGGTCGGACGCGTGGACGGGCTGGTCGAGACCACCGCGGCTGAGCGCGGCGGCGAGCCGGGTCCGTGAGCGCGCCACCGCACCGTCCCAGAGGGCATAGAGCTCCTCGGGTGAGTCCTCGAGGGCCGAGGTGAAGTCCCAGTCGTCGGTGCCGGCGCCGTCCATGGCGTCCCACGGCGACCCGATCGGCTGCCCGGCCAGCAGGTGGGTCAAGCGATAGTCCTCGACCAGGGCAAGGTGCTTGAGCAGGCCGCCGAGGGTCAGTGCGGAACGGCCGATGCGGGTCTGCAGGCCGGCGGCGTCCAGGTCGTCGGCCTTCCAGCGGAAGGTGGTGCGCAGGCGCTCCAGCGAGCCGAGCAGCTGGCCGGTCTCGGTGCCGGCCAGCGGCGGTTCCCAGGGGGTGTCGTCGGTCATGGCGTCACCGTAGGACAGGGCCCTGACACCTCTCCTTCGGGCCGGCGGATCTCTGTCGTGCGACCGATGCGCGACGGTCGGGACACGACCTAGGGTCGGGCCATGTCCGTCCCGTCCGTGAGCGCACGCCGACCCGCGTGGCCGCATCCGCCCCCGCGGATCGACCTGGCGATCGCGGCGGTGTTCGTCGTCCTGGTGGTGGTCGAGGCCCTGGTCGGCGGGGGACCGCGCCCCCTGTGGATCCACCTTCCCGTAGCGACCGTCGCCATGGCGGCCCTCGCCTGCCGCCGCCAGTTCCCGCTCGTCGTGGCCCTGCTGGTGATCGCCGCGCCCTGTACACGGCCAATCCCGGACCGCTGCAGTTCAGGGCTCTCGGCTTCCACTGGTCCTACGCCTTCTGGTTCGTGCCTGCACTGCTCATCGCTCCCTGTGTCCGTAGCAAGGGCGCGTGGCTGGCCAACCGGACGGCGTTCGTCGGCTTCGTCGGGATCAGCACCAGTCCCGGTCTGCTGATGGCCGACTGGTTCGACTCCGCGATCGGTCAGGCGGTCGGCGCCGAGGGCTACGCCGCCGGGGTGGAGCGGCTCGACGCGATGGGCGTGCCGGTGATGATCCTGCCGGGGACGATCTCCCTGGCGCTGGCCCTTCCCCTGACGGCGATCACCCTGATGCGGGCCGGACTCCTCCGCTGGTGGGCGCTCGCGGCCGTCGTCGCCGGCTTCGCCGCGTTCATGGGCTCGAACGTCATGTGGTGGGGCTGCGCGATCATGACCGGCTGCTTCTCGGTCTTCGCCTACGCCCTGGCCCGCGCCACTCGCTAGGCGGGCGTCACCGACACCGCGGCCCTCCATCGCCAGTACCCCCGAAATCGGTGGGACCGGTGCCGGAGGGTCGCCGCTCGTCGTGCGCCTCAAGAGAGTAGAAAGTTGCCGTGGAGCGCGAGTTCGCCGTCGACCACCGCGCCCCCGACAGGTGCGGCCGGGTGCGAAGCGCCTGTGTGGCAGGGCCGTTTCGCCTCGACGAGCGACGGGTAGTGATCACCCCGGATCCATCAGCGGGTCCATCCGGCGCAAGCGCCGCGCTCGGCTACCTGCCGAGGTCGACAGAGGAGGGCGATGTTCTTTCACAAGCAGGAGCTGCAGTTCAAGTCCAAGCCGAGCAAGCCGGACGCGGCATTTGCTCGGAAACTGCAGGAAGTGCTTGGCGGCCAGTACGGTGAGATCACCGTGGCCATGCAGTACGGCTTCCAGGGCTGGAACACCAAGATGCCGGGCAAGTACCGGGATCTGCTGTTCGGCATCGGCGCCGAAGAGTTCGGCCACGTCGAGATGCTGGCCATCATGATCGCTCAGCTGCTCGAGGACGCTCCGGCCACCGACACCGAGTCCGCGGTCAAGTCCGACCCGGTGATGGCGGCCGTGATGGGTCAGACCGACGTCCAGCACGCGATCGTGGCCGGAGCCGGAGCCCGTGCGGTGGACAGCAACGGCAACCCCTGGCAGGGCAGCTACATCACCTCCAGCGGCAACCTGCTGGCCGACTTCACCGCGAACGCCAACGCCGAGATGCAGGGCCGGCTCCAGGTCGCCCGGCTCTACCACATGACCGACGACCACGGCGTCCGCGACCTGCTGTCCTTCCTGCTCGCCCGTGACACCATGCACCAGAACCAGTGGATCGCCGCCGCGGCCCAGCTGCGGGAGGAGGGACACGAGGACCTGCCCGTGCCCAGCAACTTCCCGCAGAAGAAGGAAGCGACCGACTACTCTTACCAGTACCTGAACTTCTCCGACGGCGCCGCCGCCTCGGAGGGCTCCTGGGCCTCCGGTCCGACCCCGGACGGGAACGGCGAGTTCAGCTACCACGACGGCCCGACCAGCACCGCGCCCATGCCGGCGCCGCCGCTCAAGGTCGACCCCCGGTTGTACGGGACCACGCCCAACCCGAACCCGGTGGAGAAGGTCACCGCCAAGGTGAAGGACGTGCTCGGCTCCTGACCGGGCAACGAAGAAAACCAAAGAAAAGGAAGGACAACCATGACTGCGTACAGCGCAGATCAGACGGCCGGCCGTAGCGTCGGCCGGACCAACGTGCAGAAGGCGGCGCTCGCCGTCGGTATCATGTTCCTGCTCATCGGAGTGCTCGGGTTCGTCCCGGGAATCACCTCGAACTTCGGCCAGCTCGAGTTCGCCACGGCCGACTCCAAGGCCCTGCTGCTCGGCCTGTTCCAGGTCTCGATCCTGCACAACATCGTGCACCTGCTGTTCGGGGTGCTCGGTCTGGCGATGGCCCGGTCCGTCTCCGGGGCGCGGACGTACCTGGTGTTCGGCGGCATCGTCTACCTGGTGCTGTTCCTGTACGGCCTGCTGGTCGGCCAGGAGTCGGCGGCCAACTTCGTCCCACTGAATCTGGCGGACGATTTCCTGCACCTCTTCCTGGGGATCGGGATGATCCTCCTGGGTGTGGTGCTGACCCGTCGGCGCAACGATGTGACGGCGGGCGACGCTCGTCCCTGACCGGCAGTACCTCGAGCCCGGCCGGTTGATCCGGCCGGGCTCGTTGCCGTCCTGGCAACGGCGGTGTGCCCGGCTCTCACGGTCAGCCGCTGCGACGCGTTCCACCGATCCCGGTGACGGCGCGTGCATCGGCGCACGAGGGATAACTGGAATCAGAAGCAGTCAACGGGAAGTGCAGTGGAGGACCTCACCCGGTCATCCGCGGCGAGGGGAGCACACATGGATGTCGTCGGTCTGTCTCGCTTCCAGTTCGCGACGACCAGCATTTTCCACTTCTTCTTCGTCTCCCTCACGGTCGGTCTGGCCTTTCTCATCGCGGTGATGGAGACGTTCGCCTTCCGGCACTGGCGACGAGGGGACACTCAGGCCATCTACGACAAGATGACCGGCTTCTTCGGCCATCTGTTCCTGATCAACTTCGCGGTCGGCGTGGTCACCGGGATCGTGCAGGA
>DATHBQ010000040.1:0-12547 GCA_035296105.1 Propionibacteriaceae bacterium
TGACCGTGCTCTGCCAGGGGGACGCGCAGCTGCCGGAGCTGACCCGGCGGTTCCTTCGGGACGAGCAGGCCAGCCTGTTCGGAACTCTCTCGCTGTGGCAGGGCGTCGACGTCCCCGGAGCAACCTGCCAGCTGGTGATCATCGACCGGATCCCGTTCCCCCGGCCGGACGAGCCGTTGACGTTGGCCCGGCAGCGGGCGGTCGCCGAGGCCGGTGGCAACGGGTTCATGGCTGTCGCCGCCACCCACGCGGCCCTGCTGCTGGCCCAGGGCGCCGGGCGGCTGATCCGCCGGCTGACCGACCGCGGCGTGGTGGCGGTGCTGGACTCGCGGCTGGTCACCGCCCGCTACGGCAGCTTCCTGCAGGCCTCGATGCCGGACATGTGGCCGACCACCGACCGCGAGGTGGCGATCGCCGCCCTGCGCCGGCTGGCCGGCGAGGCCGAGCCGGTCGGCGCCGCATCGGCGACCCGCTAGGAGACTGCTGGTGGAGAACCCGTCCTGGTCGCTCGCGCTGCGCGACATCCCGCAACCCGACTTCGCCGACGCGGCCATCGTTCCGCTGCCGGCCGGGGCGACCACCGATCCACGGGTCTGGGCGGAGGAGATGTTTCGCCTGCGCACCATGCCCGCGTGGGTGGCGGCCGCACTCGCCGTCCGCCAGGCCGTGGTGCCGCTGCTGGGCATCCGCCGGGCCCCCCGGGACACGTTCACGATCCGGGAGCAGGTCGGCGACGAGGTGCTGATGGCCGCGGACGACACCCACCTGGACTTCCGGTGTGCTGTCGCGGTCGACCGGGTGGCCCGGCTGGTCCGGGTGACCACGACCGTCCGGCTGCACGGCTGGCGTGGCCGGCTCTACTTCGCGCCGGTCCGCCTGCTGCACCCGGTCGTCGTCCAGGCGATGGTCAAGACGGCCGGCGAGCGGCTGGCCGCCGGTACCTGATCGCAACTCCCGCTGCTAGCGGTCGTTCCCTTCCTCTGGCAGGGTTGGTTCATGGAGCACACCTACGATTTCGACCTGGCGGTGATCGGGTCCGGACCGGGTGGTCAGAAGGCGGCGATCATGGCCGCGAAGCTCGGCCAGAAGGTCTGCGTGGTCGACAGCAAGACCATGGTGGGCGGGGTGTGCGTGAACACCGGCACCATCCCCTCGAAGACGCTGCGCGAGGCGGTCATGTACCTGACCGGCATGCAGCTGCGCGAGATGTACGGCGCCAGCTACCGGGTCAAGGACGAGATCACCATCGCCGACCTGCTGGCCCGGCTGCAGCACGTGGTCGGCCGGGAGACCGAGGTGATCCGGTCGCAGCTGCTGCGCAACCACATCGAGCTGATCCCCGGGATGGCCGGCTTCCTCGACCCGCACACCCTGTCGGTCGACATCGAGGGGCAGCAGGTTCACCGCACCCTGACTGCGGACAAGGTCGTGATCGCCACCGGGACGCTGCCGGCCCGCCCGGCGAACGTCGAGTTCGACGGGGCCCGGGTGCTCGACTCCGATCAGATCCTCGAGCTGGAGAAGGTGCCCAACTCCATGGTCGTCGTAGGGGCCGGCGTGATCGGGGTCGAGTACGCCTCGATGTTCGCCGCCCTGGGTACCCGGGTGACGCTCGTCGAGAAGCGTCCGCAGATGCTCGACTTCTGCGACCCGGAGATCGTGGAGTCGCTCAAGTTCCACCTGCGCGACCACGCCATGTCCTTCCGCTTCGGTGAGGAGGTCGCGTCGGTGCAGAGCTCGGGCCGCGGCACGATCACCACGCTGGCCTCGGGCAAGAAGATCGCAGCCGAGATCGTGATGTACTCCGCCGGTCGTCAGGGCAACACCGATCGGCTGAACCTCGACCGGGCCGGGGTGAGCGTCGACAAGCGCGGACGGCTGACGGTGGACGGCAGCTACGCCACCGAGGTGCCGCACATCTACGCCGTCGGAGACGTGATCGGGTTCCCGGCGCTGGCGGCGACGTCGATGGACCAGGGCCGGCTGGCTGCGTCGTATGCCTTCGGTGAGCCCGCGCGAGAGCTGCAGGGCCTCCAGCCGATCGGCATCTACACCATTCCCGAGATCTCCTACTGCGGGAAGCTCGAGGCCGACCTGACCACCGAGTCCATCCCGTTCGAGGTCGGCATCTCGCGCTATCGCGAGCTGGCCCGCGGCCAGATCACCGGCGACTCGTACGGCATGCTCAAGCTGATCGTGCACGCCGACACCCGCGAGATCCTCGGTGTCCATGTCTTCGGCACCAGTGCGACAGAGCTGGTGCACATCGGTCAGGCGATCATGGGCTGCGGCGGGACGGTCGACTACCTGGTCGACACGGTGCTGAACTATCCGACGCTCTCCGAGGCGTACAAGGTGGCCGCGCTGGACGCCACCAACAAGCTGCGGGCGGTCGCCAAGCTCAGCACCGAGATGGCGATCTCCGAACCCAGCATGCTGTAATCCGTGCTCGTACCCGGAACCGTCACGCTTTACTGCTGGCGTCGTCGTCGCTCTTCGCGGACGGAAAGCGTTGTGTGCTCATCGCTCCTCCGATCGCCACCCGAGCGCTCCTCCGATGCTCGACGCGCGGGCCTCGAGCTCTACGGCCCTCCAACTAGATCCGGCGGAGGACGGCGACTACCTTGCCCAGGATGGTGGCGTGGTTGCCGTCGATCGGGTCGTAGGCCGGGTTGTGCGGCAGCAGCCACACCTGCTGGTCCTTGCGCTTGAAGGTCTTGACCGTGGCCTCGTTGTCCAGCAGCGCAGCCACCATGTCGCCGTTGACCGCGGTGGGCTGCTGCCGCACCACGACCCAGTCGCCGTCGCAGATCGCCGCCTCGATCATCGAGTCGCCCTTGACCTCGAGCAGGAACATGGTGCCCTCGCCGACCAGCTGACGGGGGAGCGCGAAGACGTCCTCGATCCGCTCCTCGGCCAGGATCGGTCCGCCGGCCGCGATCCGGCCGAGCACCGGCACATGCACCGGAGCCGGGTAGGCGTCGCCCACGCCGGTCTCGTCGAAGTCTCCGGTGTCCCCGCGACCCGGCCGGATGGTCGGCTCCACCGGGGTGGGCCGACGCCGCTCGGCGGGTCGGGACTCACCGGGCAGCAGCACCTCCAGCGCACGCGGCCGATTGGGGTCGCGGCGCAGGAAGCCCTTGGTCTCGAGCACCTTGAGCTGGTGGGCGACGCTGGACGACGACGCCAGACCGACGGCGTCGCCCATCTCGCGGATGCTGGGCGGATAGCCCCGGCTCTCCACGGTCGCTTGGATCATCTCCAGGATCCGGCGCTGGCGGAGCGTCAGCCCGTCGGCGTCGGTGGGGCCGTCGGGAAACGGGCTTACCGCACCGCCGCTCTCGCCCAGCTGCGCCGCCACCTCGCTGGCCCGCGGGCGCCCGCGCCGGCGGCTGGGCTGGACGGACTTGCTGTCGGAATCTGCCATAGCCCGAACTCTAGGGAATGGTACTGACACATTCAAACATCTGTTCGAGCGTGTCGCGAGCCTCTTTCCCAACGCGATGTCGAGCTGTCGCAACCGCCACGGATCGGCGATCACCTCGATCTCGGTGATCATGCGCTGGTCGGTCCGAAGGCGCAGGGCGAGCCGCAGCCGCCCCGTCGGAGCGACGACGATGTCCGGAGCGCCGGCCACGAGCGCGACGCGGGCGAGATGGCGGGCGGGACGCGAGTAGCGCAAAGTCCCCTCGGCCACTGCCTCGGCCCCCCGCAGAACGGTCGCCGTGCCGGTCGGGACCGCCTGCCGGTCGGCCCGCCGGCCCACGTCTCGATGGAGCACGGCGAGCAGCGCGTCGAGGTCACCACCACGCGTGGCCGAGAGGAACGCCTCGGCGACCCCCCAACGTTCGGCCAGGTCCGCCTCCGGCACCGCGGCCCCGCGCAGCCGCGAGCGGGCACGGCTGGCCAGCTTGCGGGTTGCCGCCGGTGAGCGTCCGACGACCGGACCGATCTCGGCGAAGGGACCGCGAACACGTCATGCAGCACGAACGCGATCCGCTCCGCCGGGATAAGGCGGTCGAGCACCACGAGCAGCGCCAGTCCGACCTCGTCGGCCAGCGAGACGATCTCGTGCGGGTCGGTCCGCTCGCCGGCGATGCGGGTGGCTGTCTCCGCCCCCGACCCGAGCGGCTCCTCCCGGCGTACTGCGCGGGACCGCAGCAGGTCCAGGCATAGCCGAGCCAGCACCGTCGTCAGCCAGCCACCGAGGTTCTCGACGTCCCGGGTATCCGAGCGGCTCAGCCGTAGCCAGGTCTCCTGCACGGCGTCATCGGCCGTCGTCGAGGAGCCCCAGCATGCGCAACGCGACTTCGTGAAGCCTCCTCCGGTGGGACTCGAAGCGTTCCGACAGGAGGTCCTGACTGTGCATCGGTCACCTTCCCTCGCGGCAGTCCGTCACCTCGATGACGGGGCGAACCGCGCCACATGTGAACTGTGATCGGCCGGTGCCCGCGGCGGTTCGGACAACGAGGGAAGGACGAGGTTCACGATGTTCTCCGGTTATGTCGTCGTCGCCGTGCTGGCGGCCGCGCTGAACGGCTGGGCGGCCACGGCCGACCTCACCGGCGCGAGGATGGCACGGGACAACGCCGCCCGGGTCGGCGTGCCGTCGACGTGGCTGCTCCCGCTCGGTGGGCTCAAGGCGGCCGGCGCCCTGGGGCTCCTCGTCGGCATCGCTGTACCGGCCGTCGGCCTGGCGGCGGCCATCGGTCTGATCCTGTTGTTCGTCTGTGCGGTCGTCGCGCACCTGCGGGTCCGCTGGTACGCGACGCTTGCCTTCCCGGGGACGTTCCTTCTCCTCGCCGTCGGTGCCCTGGTGCTGCGGCTCGCCTCCATGGGAGGGGTGCACACCCTCGTCGCCGGGCGACCGCCCCATCGGAAATGTCAGTGGTGGCTGCTTGACTCACCGACATGGAAAGTCGAACACGCGTTCGTACACGCCGGGCGAAGGTGCTTGGCAAAGCGGCCTCGGTGCAGTACAAATCAAACGTACGTTCTATCGAACAGCAGTTCGACACTTCCCGAGGAGCGACGATGAGCACTGCCACGGTCACCCGCGTCACGCCGAAGACCCGCCGTATCTCTCCCGAGGTCCGCCGGCCGGCTCAGCCGGTATCGTTCCGCGGCCCGTCGGCCCGGCCGGTGCACACGCTGCCGGCGCCGGAGATCGGCACCGGGCGGCGCGCCGAGGTGCGCTCGTGCCGGGTGGCGGCGACAGCGACCCGGGGGGAGTGGCGGCTGACCGACCGGGGTATCGCTCTGGTCCTGGTGCTGACCGTCATGATCGCCGTGGCCGCCGCGGCCGTGATCGGCCTGACCGCCTGGCAGGTCACCGGCACCGACTACGCGCCCTGGTCCGCCGAGGCGGTCAGGGCGCGGTGACCACGATGGTGCGGACGATCTTGTCGGCGAAGGTCTGCCGCTTGTCGTCCCACAGCGGCCACAGGTAGCCGACGTAGGCCATCCCGTCGAGGATGTGGACAAGGTCCCGTACGAAGGCGTTCGACGGTCCGATCGGCGCATCGGTGAGCTCGCTGACCAGCTTGATCCCGGTCACCCGCTTGCCGAGCGACTGCCCGGTGCGGCCGGCCACCAGCCAGCGGTTGTAGATCGTCCAGCCCAACCCCGCCAGCATGATCGCCGACCCGATGATCATCGGCAGCACGCCACCGGCCAGGTCGAGGGTGCCGGTGCCGGCGCTGGCGCTGAACCGGACAAGCCAGAGGGCGTAGCCGACATAGAAGATGATCATTCCCACGTAGCTGGGGAGCTGGTCGATGAGCATGGCCCCGACCCGCTTGCCCCAGGTGGCGTAGTCGGTGCGCAACGGCATGGCGAACCCCGGAGCAGTAGGTGGTCGGTAGCTTGGGGCCGTCGGGTGGTAACCGGCAGCCGTCGGGTAACCGGGCGGCGGCCCGGGGACCGGCGGAACCGTGGACTGTCCGGCGGAGTAGTGGGTCGGCACCGGGCCGTAGATCGGCGGGCCTGGGTTGGTCGGCCCGGGCTGGGCCCAGCCCGGTTCCTCGGCGGCGGCCGCCGGCTCGCCCGGCTGGTTCGACCACGGTCCTGGCTGGCTGCTCATCGGATCCTTCGGGCGGAAGCGGGGGCGACGCGGTGATCCTAGTGGTGCTCAGGCCGACCGGGCGGCCGGTGACGGGGAGAGAATGGCGAGATGGTGGCCGTCCCTTCCCCGGCGAGGCCGAGCTCCGCCGCCCGGTCGGGACTTCCGGTCGCCGGCGGGATCCTGGTCGGCGGCTTGGCGCTCAGCGTCGGGTACGCGATCACCGGCATCGGCCTTCCCTGTCCGTTCCGGGCGCTCACCGGATGGCAGTGTCCACTGTGCGGAGGCACCCGGATGGGCAACGCTCTGCTGCACGGCGACCTGTGGTCGGCGTTCCTCGCGAACCCGGTCGCCCTGGTTGCGGTGGCGGTCCTCACCGTGTTCAGTGTGCGGTGGACGGTCGAGCTCCTCGGCGGTCCTGCGGTTCGGCCGCCGGGGCCCCTGAGCAGGAGGCTCCAAGAGGTTCCCGCTTGGGTCTGGCTGGTCGCCGGCGCGACCGTCGCGCTCGGCTACGCCGTGCTCCGCAACCTGCTCTGAGCACCGTTCCGCGCGCCGTCGGCGACACGCCGCGAATGTCCCCCGAGCCCTTGCACCTGGGCCAACGCCGACGTACGCTTCCTATATCTAGTAGTTACACCCATGTGATTACTCCACAGGTTGTGGTTACTTACCCACACAAGTCCACAGCACGGTCCACAGCCCGACCCGGTTCATCCCCAGGACCGTCCCCAACCCGTTCCGACACACCGAGGAGAAGGAGCCGCAGATGCACTGCCCGTACTGCCGGCACACCGACTCCAAGGTGCTCGACTCGCGGGTGGCCGAGGACGGTGGCGCCATTCGGCGGCGGCGCCAGTGTCCGACCTGCGAGCGGCGGTTCACGACGCTGGAGCAGATGCAGCTGTCGGTGGTGAAGCGCAGTGGCGTGGTGGAGCCGTTCGCCCGGGACAAGGTGATCAGCGGCGTCCGCAAGGCGTGCAAGGGCCGACCGGTCACCGAGGACCAGCTCGCCCGGCTCGGCCAGCTCGTCGAGGACGCACTCCGGGCCTCGGGCCAGCCGGAGGTGCCCTCCGACGAGGTCGGAGTCGCTATCCTCGGCCCGCTGCGGGAGCTGGACCAGGTGGCCTACCTCCGCTTCGCCAGCGTCTACCGGCAGTTCAGCTCCGCGGAGGACTTCGAGGCCGAGATCGCCCTGCTGCGGGTGGAGCAGGAGCCGACCGGGATCGAGCCGCTGATCCCGGACCGCGCCGCCGACGCGAAGGTCAGCACCTTCACCCCGCACCGGCTGACCCCGGTGCGGCCGGCCGACCCGGCGAGCGCCCGCCGGACCGGGCCCCCGTAGCGGCCCACCCGTCTCCGGGCTTGGCCCGCGCAGCAGGGGAAGGCTGCGCGGGTCCGGCCCGGTCCACAGCATTCGACGCCTTTTCGGCTCGTCCCCCGACCAACTCCACAGAACGACACCACTCCTGGCCGAGCCGCGACTTCGTGGCCGGCGACCACGAAAGGTTGACATGACCGAAACCACCCGCCCTGCGAGCGGACGCTCGGAGGCCAAGCGGTCCGGCCGCAAGAGTCCGGGGCTCACCGTCGAGCGGGTCTTCACCACCGGCACCCACCCGTATGACGAGGTGACCTGGGAGCGCCGCGACGTGGTGCAGACCAACTGGAAGACCGGTGAGGTGGTCTTCGAGCAGAGGGGCGTGGAGTTCCCCGACTTCTGGAGTGTCAACGCCTCCACCATCGTGACCACGAAGTACTTCCGTGGGGCCCTGGGCACGCCGGTGCGCGAGCAGAGCCTGCGGCAGCTGATCGACCGGGTGGTCAAGACCTACCGCCGGGCGGGTGAGGACTACGGGTACTTCGCCACGGCCGACGACGCGGAGGTCTTCGAGCACGAGCTGACCTGGATGCTGCTGCACCAGTACTTCTCGTTCAACTCGCCGGTCTGGTTCAACGTCGGCACGGCGTCACCGCAGCAGGTGTCGGCCTGCTTCATCCTCTCGGTCGACGACTCGATGGACTCGATCCTGAACTGGTACCGGGAGGAGGGCTTCATCTTCAAGGGCGGCTCGGGGGCGGGCCTCAACCTGTCCCGCATCCGCTCGTCGAAGGAGCTGCTCAGCTCCGGCGGCACGGCGTCCGGCCCGGTCTCGTTCATGCGCGGCGCCGATGCCAGCGCCGGGACGATCAAGTCCGGCGGCGCCACCCGGCGGGCGGCCAAGATGGTCGTGCTCGACGTCGACCACCCGGACATCGAGGAGTTCATCGAGACCAAGGCGCGCGAGGAGGACAAGATCCGCGCGCTGCGGGACGCCGGCTTCGACATGGACCTCGGCGGCAAGGACATCACCTCGGTCCAGTACCAGAACGCGAACAATTCGGTCCGGGTCACCGACGAGTTCATGCGCGCGGTGGAGGAAGGTGCCGAGTTCGGGCTGCGGGCGCGGACCGACGGCCGGGTGATGGAGACCGTTGACGCCCGGGAGCTGTTCGGCAAGATCGCCAAGGCCGCGTGGGAGTGCGCCGATCCCGGCCTACAGTACGACGACACCATCAACGACTGGCACACCAACCCCGAGACCGGCCGGATCACCGCGTCCAACCCCTGCTCGGAGTACATGTCGCTGGACAACTCCTCCTGCAACCTGGCCAGCCTCAACCTGCTCAAGTTCCTGCGGGCGGACGACACCTTCGACGCGGAGAAGTTCGAGAAGGCCGTCGAGCTGATCATCACCGCGATGGACATCTCGATCTGCTTCGCCGACTTCCCGACCGAGGCGATCGGCGAGACCACCCGCAACTACCGTCAGCTCGGCATCGGGTACGCCAACCTGGGCGCGCTGCTGATGGCCACCGGCCACGGCTACGACTCCGAGGGCGGCCGGGCGCTGGCGGCGGCCATCACGTCCCTGATGACTGGCACGTCCTACCGCCGGTCGGCCGAGCTGGCCGGGATCGTCGGCCCGTACGCCGGGTACGCGCGCAACGCCGAGCCGCACCAGCGGGTGATGCGCAAGCACCAGGCGGCCAACGACGCGCTGCGCACCCTTGGCACGCTGGACGCCGACGTGCAGAAGCGGGCCACCAAGGCCTGGGACGGCGTGATCAAGATCGGCGCGGTCAACGGCTACCGCAACGCGCAGGCCAGCGTGCTGGCGCCGACCGGCACCATCGGCTTCATGATGGACTGCGACACCACCGGCATCGAGCCGGACTTCTCGCTGGTCAAGTTCAAGAAGCTGGTCGGCGGCGGGTCCATGCAGATCGTCAACCAGACCATCCCGCGGGCCCTGAAGCGACTCGGGTATCCCGACGAGACCTCCGAGGCCATCGTGGAGTACATCGCCGAGCACGGGCATGTGATCGACGCGCCCGGACTGCGGCCCGAGCACTACGAGGTGTTCGACACCGCGATGGGTCAGCGGTCGATCAAGCCGATGGGCCACGTCCGGATGATGGCGGCGGCTCAGCCGTTCCTGTCCGGTGCGATCTCGAAGACGGTGAACCTGCCGGAGACGGCGACCGTCGAGGAGATCGAGGACGTCTACCTGCAGTCCTGGAAGCTGGGGCTCAAGGCACTGGCGGTCTACCGGGACAACTGCAAGGTCGGTCAGCCGCTGAGCGACGGCAAGTCCGACAAGAAGGCCGATGACAGCGCGGCGACGGAGAGCAAGACTGAGGTCGTGGAGCGGGTGGTCTACCGGCCGACGCGGAAGCGGCTGCCCAAGTCGCGGCCGAGCCGGACCACGTCGTTCTCTGTGGGCGGCGCCGAGGGGTACATGACCTCTGGCTCCTACCCCGACGACGGCCTGGGCGAGCTGTTCCTCAAGCTCGGCAAGCAGGGCTCCACCCTGGCCGGTGTGATGGATGCCTTCTCCATCGCCGTCTCGATCGGCCTGCAGTACGGGGTGCCGCTGGAGACCTTCGTGCAGAAGTTCACCAACCTGAAGTTCGAGCCGGCGGGCCTGACCGACGACCCGGACATCCGGATGGCGCAGTCGATCATGGACTACATCTTCCGGCGGCTGGCGCTGGACTACCTGTCCTTCGACGAGCGGGCCGAGCTGGGCATCTACACCGCCACCGAGCGGGCCCGGCAGGTCGAGACCGGCTCCTACCTGCCGGCGGAGCCGGAGGAGGTCAGTGAGTCCGAGGCGTTGAAGAACGACGCCGGCGACGACGTGGACACCGACCTGAGCAGCCAGCTGGACGAGCCCGTCGCCGATGTCCGGCCCGCTCCGGGAGGCGCCCGGACCACCTCGGAGCTGTTCGAGGAGATCACCGGCACCAGCGTCGACGCCCCGCTCTGCTTCACCTGCGGGACCAAGATGCGACCGAGCGGCAGCTGCTACGTCTGCGAGGGCTGCGGCTCCACCAGCGGCTGCAGCTAGCCACTCGACAAAGCGGGGGACCGTTTGCGCCCTTTCCTCGTCCTTGCGCCCTCTGCAGAGGGTGCGGGGACGAGGAAAGGGCGCGAACCCGTTCGAGGCGAGGTTGGGCGAGCGGCACTACTGCAGCGGGAACGGCGACTGGGCGTAGGCCGGGGTGTCGCTGAGCTCGACGGAGGCCACACCCACCAGAAGCCGCGACGGCCGGGAGCGACCAGCCGGACCGGGGCGCCGGTGCCGCGGGTCAGCGGACCGCCCGCGAAACCGGTGGCCAGCCGAGGGCGTCCGCGTCGGCCACCGGGAACCGCCGCTGGTAGCCGGTCATGCTGGTCACCAGGATGCTGGACGCTGCGGCCAGCCGGTCGCCGGGGATCAGGTCCCTCAGCGCGACAGCGGACCACTCGGCGTCGGCGAACCAGCCGCTGGTGCAGTCCAGCCGGGCGGCCACCGGCACGGCCCGGGATGCCAGCTCCGCCATCGCGACCTCCCGGCCGTCCACGCGGACCCAGTGGTCGGCGGGCGGCGTCGGCACCCGGTCGAACAGCCAGATCGTCGCCGGTACGGCCTCGGGCGGGATCCGGTGCGAGCCGCTGGCGATCCGCCGGGCCGACGGTAGTCCGGCCAGCCGGCCGATCCCCTCCAACCCGACGTACGCGGCCCCGATGCCGGCCGCAAAGCCGACGGTCCGGAGCAGCTGTCGCCGACCCAGGTCGGACCGGCGCAGGACCTGGCCGCGCCGGTGACGCACCAGGTGCCACACCAGCAGTGGCACCGCGACGAAGGTCGCCCCGACGTGGACCTGGATCGGGCTGATGCCCGCCACCAGCCCGTAGCCGACGAACACCTCGACGAACCCGGCGACCAGGCAGACGACGACGACCGCGACCAACGCCAGGCTGGCCAGCCGCAGGGCCGGCGCCCGACGAGCCACGACGGTCTTCCACGGCGTGAGCGCCACGACCCCGAGACCGAGCAGCCCATGGCCGATGGTGGTCACCCGGGACGGCCCCTCCGTGCCCGCCGCGAACGCCGCCCACCCGCTCAAGAACGCGCCGACCAGGACGATCAGCAGCGCCACGTTGGTCCGCCGGCCGGCGCGGCGGAAGGCAGCGCGGATCCGGCCGGCCACCGGCGCCTAGCGGTAGGGGCCGGGCGGTGGGGGAGCGCCCAGCGGCGGCGGCCCGTACCCCGGCTGCGGGGGCGGGGGCAGGACGACGTAGGGACGGATGGCGGCGGCGTGCTGCAGCAGCCGGGCCATCCGCTGGTTGATGTCCCGCGGCGGCGTCTGGTTGACCGCCCGGTTGTGCAGGAAGCCGACCTCGGTCATGGTCTGCTGGTACTCCCGCAACGCCTCCGCGGCGGGCTTGCCGCCGATCCGCTTGGCGTAGGCGCGGGCGGACATCCGGTCCGAGAGCCGGGCGATCCAGCGGATCTCTTCGGGTCGGATCCAGCCCAGCGGGACGGTCTGCTCCAGGGCCGCGGTCAGCATCTTGCCCTCTCGTGAGCGGGCCCAGATCCCGACGGCCAGCATCACGGCCAGCAGCGGCAGCATGATCGCCCCGTACGCGAAGAGGAAGCCGTTCCCACCCCAGAACGTGCTGCCGTTCCAGATGCCGTGCATCAGCACCGCGGCGAGGTAGCCCAGGATCGGCGCGAACACCCGCACCGCCGGTTGCCGGGTGGTGACCGCGATGCCGATCCCGATGCCCAACGCGGCGGTGAACAGCGGATGGGCGAACGGGCCCATGACGCCGCGCAGGAAGAAGGTGAGCGGCAGCGCACCGGACTCGAGCGAGCTCAGGTAGTAGAAGATGTCCTCGACGAAGGCGAAGCCGACCCCGACGAGCGCTCCGTAGATCAGGCCGTCGAGCAGCCCGTGGATCTGGGCGCGGCGGAAGAGCACCACGATGACCAGGAACAGGCCCTTGCCCGCCTCCTCGACGAGCGGTGCGGTGACGGCGGTGTCGACGAAGCTGCTGGTACCCGGCACCGCGAACAGAAAGCCCTCGGCGATCAGGCTGAACGCCACGGCCACCACACCGCCCCAGCCGAGTGCGGCCAGCCGGTAGCGCGCCGGCTCGGGCTCGTAGCGGTCCAG